>JBBQGD010000001.1:0-76357 GCA_038322655.1 Bacteroidales bacterium
ACATGGTTGTCTGCTTACGCTCCGCACGCTTGTAGAAGATCTGATCGGACTGCAGTATGATGATTCCCTTATTTTCCTTGGAGATCTGATCGATCGTGGTCCTGCCAGTAAAGGTGTTATTGATTATATCATGAAACTTGAAAATACTGGGATTAAAACCAATGTAATCCGGGGCAATCATGAGGAATATATGGCTAAAGTGTTTAGGGATGAGCAATCAAAATCTTTTGTTCGCAAATCGCTTGGAATAAAATCACCATCCTATAAAGACTGGATGCTTTATGGCGGGGATACAACCCTACAGAGTTTCAATGCTTTTAAAGTCACAGCGATTCCTGAAACGTATATTGATTGGATTGAATCATTGGTATTCTATCTGAAATGGAAAAATTTTTACATTGTTCACGCAGGGTTTAATTTCGAAATTGATGACATATTCAGTGATACCGATTCGATGATGTGGATACGTGAATATAAAATTGACCCTCTAAAACTAGGCGACAATAAAATTATTCATGGCCATGTACCTGTAACTCTTGATTTTATTCATCAATCAATAATTTCAAACTCATTCCACTTTATTGATCTCGACAATGGTGTGTACCTTACTGACAAACCCGGTTATGGGAATTTGCTTGCTCTGGAATTAAATACAATGGAGTTGCTGGTGCAGCCAAACCTTGATTTTTAGCCTTGGTTCATGCCTGGTTTTAATATATCAAAAAGCCCCGGGATGTTTTCATTCCGGGGCTTTTTAGTTGATTAGTATTAGTGACTCTAGAACAAATTTCCAATATTTATATAAAGTCCTTTAAGCCCATCCTGTTTATTGGTGGCAAAGCCATAGTCGATTGCCAGTATGAAATTTTCATTTAAAGCAACCCGCAATCCTGCTCCAAGGCTGGGATGCAATTTGTCATTTTTATAATTATTATTGAAATAATCGGGATTGTTATCAATAATCGATTGACTTATTGCAATATTTTGAACTACCATTCCGAAATCGGAGAAGCCATTTAATGCTAAATATAGATTTTGTTTTCCCACATGGGTTTTAAGAAATTTCCAGCGCAATTCGAGGTTTCCGTATGCAACTCCATCGCCAACAATCCTGTCGCGCATAATACCCCGTAATGTTTTTGCTCCGCCAAGCCCGTCAGTTTTTGTAATTGACGAATATGAACTCAGCATATACGGTTGCATGAAAAATGGCGCTGTGCCTCCAATTGTTCCCTGGTAACCAATCCTGTATACGAACGATAGCTTGTCGGGTAAAATAGTAAAATACTGCCTGTGTATAAGTACCAGCTTAGCATACGTAAACTCAGGATTGAACAGGAATTTTGGCGCATACGTTATCAACGCTTCGCTCCACATTCCTTTCATAGGGTTTGCTTCGTTATCGCGAGTATCATACACAATGCCTGCTTTCAGGAAATTGGCACTTCCGCCATCTTTTTCAGCCGGGCTTATAATTCCCCAGTTAACGTAATTGTCGAATAGGGTAGTTGTGTCAACCAATTTATCCGCTTCACTTTTACCTTTGTTTATGGCATCAAAATCAACACGGCCCATTTTCATATTCATTATGCCAAATCCTGCCAGCCAATGGAGATGTTCACCTGATAATTGGCCCTGCAGATCAGCTGTAAAACGAAACATTTTGCGCAGATCTTTATAAAACACCCTGGTTATGTAATCAGGAGAATCTTTGTCAGTTAAATCCGGATTATAGTTACTCTGGTAACCGTTAAATCCATAGAAGTCGAGTGCTTTTTCAGTCAGGTAACTCAAATCGACAGTTAAACGCAGATGATGAGGTAACAGATTTTTAGCATCGTAAAATAACTGGTTGGTACCGGAGCCTTTAGTATATCTCGAAATTTCAACTTTCATCATCTGCTTATACGATGGATACAAGGTCCCATCACCATAATCGTACAAACTTACGAGACCACCGTATTGGAAACCCATATCGGCATCATAGGAGATGGTAGGCAAAGCGCCAAACGAAAACCCAGTAGGTATTTTTGCTTCTTTTTTTTCTTTTTGTTCCTGGGCCATCGCCGAAAAGTGTATAAACATAATTCCGGACAAAACAAAAATCAATGGTAGCGTTTTCTTCATAGATTTAGCTGTTGATGGTGGTTTTTATTAGGTTTATAATATGATTTCTTTCCGTGTTAAGGACATTGTATTGTTCTTTTTTTAAATGTTTTAAGAGAAAAATCCTGAATTTTTTAACGAGAGTTTTCAGGTGTTTGTAGTTATAAAAAGCAAAAATTCCTGTTACAGGCAAGGTGAGTAAAAATAGCAATCTCAAAACGTTTGAATCAACTACAAACCAGAATATGATGAAAATAAGGAGATAATAAATCGGGAATAAAAACAATCCAATGCCGAACTGAATGGAACTTTTAAATTGCTTGTCTTTCATTTTGGACGCGATAAGTTCGGGAATTTTAAACGGAATATAATTAAGTAGCAAACCATAAAGCTGTATAGGAAGTAAAAAGAGGCTGACAATAGCCTCAAATAAAAGACCTAATAAGTGAGGTGATTTATGCTGAAAATGACTATCTTTAAGACCCGTTTCCTTCAGTTTGGCATTATAAGAAACCATGGCAGTGCTAATTTCAACCGCCTTTTCGGGATAGGAGGCAAATGATTCACTTGCTTTTTGGATTATATATTGCCTGATTGTCAGCTTGTTAAATGGTTCTCTTTTAATGTTTCGCGTATTCCAGACGTTGGGCTCGTACATTTCGCATATCTGGCACGTTAAATTATAATGCTCTTCAGGGATGTGGATCATTACGCTGCGCATTTTTTCCGCCAGCACATTCATTAATAGATTGATCGTTTTTTGCTCATTTTCTTTGTATTGCTCAGCATAATCGGCAATTTTTATCGGTGTTCCGTAAATTACTGTCAAATCGGCTCCTGCATTAAAATAATCTGAATAATCGATTCCAACAGGAACTATATGCAGGTTTAGATTGAACGAATTACTTTCTTCCGACTGGAAGGCGATACGGAATATCCCTTTTTTTAAGGAACGTAAACGCTTTTGGCCTTCATGATTGCCTTCCGGTAATATACAAAGAGGAATGTTGGATTTTAATACATCAACCGTAGTGTCAAATACTTCCTGGTTGCGACTAAGTTCCCCATATCCATCGCGGATGCGGTAAATAGGCAGTATTTGCAACGTATTCAGGAGTTTTGCCATTGCAGGTTTCTTGAAAATATCGGCCCGGGCCATAAATGCCATATGCTTTCGGACTGGAAACATAACGGCAAAGGCATCCATAAGCGCATTCTGATGATTAGGCGCAAAAATAACGGGAACGTGAGCCGGGATTTTTTCAGCACCTACTATTGTAATTCGCCTGTAATATAGTCTGTGAAATACAGCTACATAACTATAAAGAATCTTATAAAATATAGGCCACCTGAATTTTACTTTTTTAACCATTTTGTCTTAACTCCGCAATTTCCAGAAAATGAATTTTACATTAACGCGTATTAATATCGCCCGACGAAATCCTCTAAATTACATTGTAATACGGGAAGGGCATTTAAAAACTGAAATTATTTCACAGAGTACAACAGAAAGCAAATTCAAATTTACACGCTTCATTTTACCTGATTAATTGTGTAAATCTAGAAAAAAAATAATTAACAAAAACAAAATATTGCATATCTAAGGAAATCAGATGATTTGGAAGACATTTTTCTCATAACTGTCAATGCTTTTTGGTGAATGGAAATGTTTTTCTAATTTTGATGAAAATCAAAGAAGTGACGACCAAATCAAATTATAGCGATTTACAGATACAATTTATAATTGCATTTGGTGCTGCTTTACTTTTCATTCCGTTTCTTGGCGGTGTACACTTATTCGACTGGGATGAGATCAACTTTGCGGAATGTGCCCGCGAAATGATTATCAGCCATGATTATCTCAATGTGCAAATCAATTTCAGGCCTTTCTGGGAGAAGCCTCCGCTTTTTATCTGGATGCAGGTATTAAGTATGAAAGCCTTTGGTATTAATGAGTTTGCTGCACGTTTTCCCAATGCGATGATAGGTGCTGTTTCGTTGTTGTTGCTTTATAATATTGGAAAAAAAATAGTTGATTCCCGCTTTGGCTTGTGGTGGGTAATTGTATATGCCGGTAGTATCTTGCCACATTTTTATTTCCGTTCCGGTATTATTGATCCTTTATTTAACCTTTTGATATTTATTGCGATTTGGTTTTTCATAAAGCTACATCTTGTTGGAAGTATAATTACAGTAAAGCAAAGATTCCTGTTTTCAGCTTTATGGGGTGTTTTTACTGGCCTGGCCATTCTTACCAAAGGCCCGACCGCATTACTTATTGTCGGTTTGGTTGTTGCTTTCGCTTACTTACCCGACCTGTGCCATAAACTGAAAATTAAAATCCGGTTTTTTAAGGCAACACCCGATTTTGAACTTCGGTTGAATGATATTTTCATATTCCTGCTATTTACAATACTAGTTGGTGGCTCATGGTTCCTGCTACAGGTATTGAATGGGAACTCTGATATGGTTATGAAATTTATTTTATACCAGGTCCGTTTGTTTACTATACCCGATGCCGGGCATGGCGGACATTGGAGCTATCACTTTATTGTGTTACTCATCGGAGTATTTCCAGCATCATTATTTGCTTTGATGCGTTTCAGGAGACAAATCAAGCAAACGGATTCTCAAAGGCAGTTTCACGGAATTATGCTGATACTATTCTGGGTTGTATTAATCTTGTTTTCAATTGTAAAAACCAAAATTGTACATTACAGTTCGCTGTGCTACTTCCCCTTAACTTTTCTGGCTACGCTTGCAATCTATGATTTACTTAATGGAACTTTAAGGTGGCGGCGATGGCTCAGCATCCTGCTGATCGTGTTTGCGTCACTATTTGCACTCCTTGTATCTGCCGTACCGCTTATTGAGAAATTTAAGGACAAAATAATTAGTTATGGATTGATAAAGGATGAATTTGCCGTGGCTAATCTGCGGGCAAATGTACAGTGGACAGGTTTCGAATGGATACTTGGAGCACTGTTACTTTCAGCTGTAATTTATTCAGTAATACTTGCTCATAAACATTCAATTAGCAACGCATTGAAAGTTCTTTTTTTCGGAACAATTATTTTCATAGCCATGCTGATATTGATATTCCCATACCGGATTGAGAAGTATTCGCAGCGTGCTGTTATTGATTTTTATAAATCAAAATCTACTGAAAAATGCTTTGTGCTTAACTCAGGCTATTTTAGTTATGCTCCACTTTTTTATACAAATAAAATGCCTGATGCCTGCGCCCCGTCTATGTGGTTACTAACCGGTAATATTGACCGACCTTTCTACCTGGTTTTAAAAGAGCCTCATTACGATAAATGGAAATATTTAATTCCCGCCATGACAGTTTTATACGAAAAGAATGGTTTTGTGTTTCTGGCTCGATATCCAAAGAATATACCAAGGAAAGAGGTTTTAAATCATTGAGTGTTTTCGTATAACAAGTATCTGGTTTTCATCAAAGTGATTATATAAAAAAGCCGGATCATAAGATACCCAAACACTAAAACTGTAATACAAGTCTATTAATTTACAAAAACATAAATATGAAAATTCTGTCATTTTTAAGCATTATCATGTTTTTTACACTGATATTGTCCGGTTGCAAAGGTAATTCAGGGAAAAAAGGAAGTCTTTCAGCCGATACTTTAAAAGAAGGCGAAAAACCGGTTTATTCTGAGAACGGAACATTAAGGTATATCCTTGGAGCGAAAACTCCAGATAGCAGTTACAGGGTGAGAGAATATGCGCCTGATGGAAAATTATATATGGATGCTACATTTAAAGATGATCACCGCAATGGCAAGTGTACCCACTATAACAAAAATGGACAACCATTTTCTGTAGCTTATTTCATCAATGGGGCTAAGGATAGTATTGAAACAAAATATAACCAACAGGGTCAGGTTTTGGCTATAGTTCCTTATAAAAATGATATGGTTCAGCCCGGGCTGAAAGAATTTAACAAAGATGGTACTGAACTGATTGATAAAACAACCTTGCAGGTTAAAATAATAAATCAGTTGGCTCGCGGAGGTAAATATTACCTGAAAGTAAGCCTTTCTGAACCACAAAAGGATGTAAAATTTTATGCCGCTCCGCAATCATATCCTGATTCACGTGAACTTCTTAAAATGTCAGGAAGTGATGGCATACTTGAAGTGCCTGTATCAGCATCTGGCTTTGTAGCAAAGGATATATTTTTAGATGCCGAGTATAAAACTTCAATGCGAAACACAAGGCGATTGCAGAGACTTTATAAATTCTAAAAAGCAAGTTGTTATTCCCAAGTCATTGAGATTTTTTATTGATTACCCAATGCATCCTGTAAATTCTTACAAAAACAATACAACTGATGAAAAAGCTTTGGAAAGCTAATTCATTCTACCAGATGATATTAGTGTCAACCTGAGTAATTCCATAAAGCCCGCAAAAAATAAATAGTAACATATGAAAATCAAATTAAGCCAAATTATGTCGAAGGCAATAATTGCCGGTGTTGCTGGTCTGGTGACCGTCAATGCACAGGCACAAGAACCCCAAAGGGGTAAATCCACTGTTAAGGCCGTGGTAAAAGCGATGACACTGCAAGAGAAAGTTAAACTGGTAGTCGGCACCGGTGGAGAGTTTCCAGGTTTGACAGGAGTTAAAAATGAGGAACCTGCAATACCTGCCATGAGTGCCGTCGAGCTGGTTCCCGGGGCAGCCGGAACGTCCTATGTGATTTCCCGAGTATGGATTACTCCGATGGTTTTAACTGACGGTCCTGCCGGATTACGGATTATGCCGCAAAGACCGAATGATTCAAAAACCTACTATTGTACGGCTTTTCCGGTTGCAACCCTGTTAGCGTCTACCTGGGATACGGAGTTGGTGAAAAAGGTTGGAGCCGCTATGGGCAACGAAGTACATGAATATGGTTCCGATGTTCTACTAGCTCCAGCAATCAATATTCACCGCAACCCGCTTTGTGGTCGTAATTTTGAATATTACTCTGAAGATCCGATGTTGACCGGAAATATCGCCGCTGCAATGATCAATGGAGTACAATCACAGGGAGTCGGAACTTCACTTAAACATTTTGCAGCAAATAATTCCGAAGACTATCGCAATTCGCTTAATACAATAGTTAGCCAGCGCGCTTTACGCGAAATTTACCTCGAAGGCTTTCGAATAGCTGTTGAACAGGCTCAACCCTGGACGGTAATGTCGTCCTACAACCTGGTTAATGGCACATATACATCCGAGAATTACGATCTGTTGACGAAAATTCTCCGTAACGAGTGGGGATTTAAGGGCTTTGTTATGACTGACTGGTATGGCGGAACCAATCCTATCGCCCAAATGAAAGCCGGTAACGATATGATTATGCCAGGCAGACCGAAACAGATTGAAGATATAATAAATGCGGTAAAATCAGGAGACCTGGACATAAAAGTGCTGGATAAAAATGTGGAACGGATACTAACAGTAATGCTGAATTCGCCTCATTTTAAAGGATATAAATATTCAGATAATCCTGACCTGAAAGAACATGCAGCAATTGCACGGGCTGCGGCTACTGATGGTATTGTGCTTCTGAAAAATCTGAATAATGCACTTCCTTTTGGGAATTCAATAAAGAAAGTCGCCACTTTTGGGAATGCCAGCTACGAAACGTTCAGTGGAGGTACCGGTAGCGGTGATGTAAATGAAGCGTACACCATTTCTATCAGCCAGGGTTTAGCTAATGCAGGATTCACTTTGGAGAGTACTTTGAAAACGCAGTATGAAAATTTCATAAAAGATGCTAAAGCAAAATGGCATACATACAAAGATCCAATTCAAGCCTTGTTAAATCCAAATTCACCTGTCCCGGAAATGGGCATTGAGATGCTTTCAGCCAGGCTTCTGGCCGACGAATGTGATGCCGCAGTAATAACTATTGGCCGCAATGCCGGTGAAGGCGAAGATCGCAAAAATGTGGAAGGTGACTTTAAGCTTACACAAACCGAATTGAGTATGATTGAATCGGTTTCAGCCGCTTTCCATAAAGTTGGGAAAAAGGTGATTGTAATCCTGAATATTGGCGGCGTTGTTGAAGTTGCCTCATGGCGTGAAATGCCTGATGCTATTGTACTTGCATGGCAGGGTGGCCAGGAAACCGGCAATTCCATAGCTGATATTCTTACCGGCAAAGTTAATCCGTCGGGTAAACTAACATCAACTTTTCCGATGAAATATGAAGATGTTCCTTCCGCACGAAACTTTCCCGGCAAACCTACCGGTAAAAACTCTTCCATTCCCGAAGGAGTTGATTTTGGATGGATTACCGGGTTTATATATCCAACACCGGCCCAAATCAGTTACGAAGAAGGTATTTATGTAGGATATCGTTATTATGAAACATTTGGTGTAAAACCTGCGTATGAATTTGGATTTGGACTGAGCTATTCGAAGTTTGAATACAGCGGGTTGAAAATTTCAGCTTCCGAATTTAAAGGGAAGCAATCAGTTTCATTTACCGTGAAAAACTCAGGATCAGTTTCTGGTCGAGAAGTTGTACAACTTTATGTTTCAGCTCCGGCTGGTACTATCGAAAAACCAAAAGCTGAACTCAAAGGATTCGCCAAAACAAAATTATTGCAACCTGGTGAATCACAAACGCTCACTTTAACATTGACAGCCAGAGATCTATCTTCCTTTAATACTGTAGCTTCAGCATGGATTGCTGATGCAGGTAAGTATGACGTGTTAATAGGTGCCTCGTCAGCTAATATAAAACTTACTGGTTCGGTTAATCTCAAAAAAGCCATTGTTTCAGAGAAAGTGAATAATGTTCTGTCGCCGAAAGTTGCAATTAAAGAATTATCAAAAAAATAGGAACATAAATCTGGTAGGTCTTTAAGAACTTGTCATCATTTAATAATTGAAAATCAAAAACCCTTTCCAGGTAACCGGAAAGGGTTTTCGTATGCAATAAAATCAGATTTTGAGTTATTTCCGGCTGCTGATCAAAATTTCAAGCATTTGAATTGCGGCTGCTGGAATTTTGGTTCCCGGACCAAAAATTGCAACTGCTCCCGCTTCATACAAATAATCATAATCCTGCGATGGAATAACTCCTCCCACAATAACCATAATATCTTCACGGCCGAGTTTTTTCAACTCTTCAATAACTTGTGGAACCAGGGTTTTGTGTCCTGCAGCAAGACTTGAAACGCCAAGAACATGTACATCATTTTCTACAGCCTGTCGCGCTGCTTCAGCTGGAGTCTGGAACAACGGGCCCATATCCACATCGAAGCCAATGTCGGCATAACCGGTGGCTACAACTTTGGCTCCACGGTCGTGGCCATCCTGACCCATTTTAGCAATCATAATACGTGGACGGCGGCCATCGAGTGCAGCAAATTCGTCAGCCATTTTGCAGGCTTTCATATATGATTCGTCGCCCTGGCTTTCTGAGGAGTAAACTCCTGATATGGATCTGATCACGGCTTTGTACCTCCCATAAACTTTTTCTAATGCACTTGAAATTTCTCCTAACGACGCACGTTTCCGTGCTGCATCAATTGCCAGAGCAAGCAGGTTGCCTTCCCCGGTTTCGGCACAGCTTGTGAGTGCCTGTAACGAAAGTTGTACTTCATCATTGTTGCGTTCGGCCCTTAGTTTTTTAAGTCGCTCAATCTGCGATAAGCGAACAGCAGTATTGTCAACTTCAAGTATATCAATCGGATCTTCTTTGGCTAAACGATATTTATTAATACCTACAATAGTATCCCTGCCTGCGTCAATCTTTGCCTGTTTCCGGGCCGAAGCTTCCTCAATCCGCATTTTCGGGATACCGGTTTCAATAGCTTTCGACATTCCTCCAAGCTCTTCAACTTCTTGTATCAGTTTCCATGCACTCTGGGCAATTTCATGCGTAAGTGTTTCAACGTAGTAGGAGCCAGCCCATGGATCAACCGCTTTGCAGATGTTGGTTTCTTCCTGAAGGTAAATCTGTGTGTTACGTGCAATACGTGCCGAGAAATCAGTTGGCAAAGCAATGGCTTCATCCAAAGCGTTTGTATGGAGCGACTGGGTATGGCCCAGAGCTGCAGCAAGAGCTTCGACACAGGTACGGGTTACATTGTTGTATGGATCCTGTTCGGTGAGGCTCCATCCTGATGTTTGCGAGTGGGTACGCAGAGCCATCGATTTCGGATCTTTGGGATTGAACTGCTGAACAATTTTAGCCCAAAGCATCCGCGCTGCACGCATCTTTGCAATTTCCATAAAATGGTTCATTCCTATTCCCCAGAAAAATGAGAGCCTTGGTGCAAAAGCATCTATGTCAATGCCGGCATCAATACCTTTGCGGATATATTCCAGTCCGTCAGCAAGGGTATATGCAAGCTCAATATCGGCTGTGGCGCCGGCTTCCTGTATATGGTATCCGCTTATGCTGATTGAATTGAATTTCTTCATATTTTTCGAGGTGTACTCGAAAATATCAGCGATAATGCGCATACTTGGTGTCGGAGGATAGATGTAAGTGTTCCGGACCATGAATTCTTTCAGGATGTCATTCTGTATGGTTCCGCTGAGTTTTTCCATTGGAACGCCTTGTTCTTCGGCAGCCACAATATAAAATGCAAGGACAGGGAGCACTGCGCCGTTCATGGTCATCGATACCGACATTTTATCCAAAGGAATCTGGTCAAAAAGGATTTTCATGTCGAGGATGGAGTCAATTGCAACACCGGCTTTACCAACATCACCCTCAACCCGCTCATGATCGCTGTCGTAACCACGGTGTGTTGCGAGGTCGAAAGCAACTGAAAGCCCCATTTGACCTGCAGCCAGATTACGGCGATAAAAAGCGTTTGATTCTTCTGCTGTCGAAAAACCGGCATACTGGCGGATAGTCCAGGGTTTCATCACATACATTGTGC
Source organism: Bacteroidales bacterium (assembly GCA_038322655.1). Taxonomy (GTDB): domain Bacteria; phylum Bacteroidota; class Bacteroidia; order Bacteroidales; family UBA4417; genus UBA4417. Next base: position 11,028 of record JBBQGD010000001.1, read on the forward strand.
TGTACGGGCCACGAAGAAAAGGTGGTAAACCGGCAGCATAATTAAGATGTTCCATTCCTGTAATATCAGCGCTGGTATATACTGGTTTTACTGAAATTTGTTCATTTGTCATCCATTCAGTTTGTGCTGATGGCTGAATTGCAGCAGATTTTAGCTTGCTGCTTTTGATATCTATATTTTTAAAATCGGGTCGCATCGTTGGATGAGGGATTTTGTGAATTTTATGAGAGTGGTTTGGTAATACTTTTACTAGAAAATGCCAAGTTTTTCCTGGAATGTTTCAAGTGTTTGAAGCAGATTACTGCGAACATGAATGAATTCGTCGACACCAACTTGTTTCAGTGATTCAATTATCTCTTTTGGATAACCGGCAACAACAAGAGCTAACTCCTTGTTTGTTTTCTTCAGTTTGCCTGCAATTTCAGGAACCAACGTGGCATATTCATCATCGGAACTGCAAACCACAACTATTTCAGCTTTCGAAGCTTTGGCAGCGTTTACTCCTTCGTCGATAGTTGCAAATCCTGAATTGTCCAGAATTTCGTACCCGGCACATCCAAAGAAATTAGTTGTAAACATAGCCCTTGCCTTACGCATAGACAGGTTCCCGATATTGAAAAGGAATACTGAAGGCTTTTTATTTCCATCTGCAACAAACTGTTCGGTACTCAGCCTTAGTTGGTCAAAAGCATCAGAGCCACCGAAAAGAACAAGTTTCTTATATGTTGTAAGTGCTTCATCATCCTCATCTATCTCTGTTTCATCATCAGCATATAGTTCTTCTTCAAGCATATCATCGTCGTCAGAAAAATCTATTTTTTCAAGCATCTGCTCTGCAGGATTAGGATATTGATTTGTGCCAAGCTGAACAATACGGCGGTTGGCAATATCATCGAGTCTCAGACCTGCTGATTTCTCCACCTGATCCTGTACATATCCGGATTTTACAGCTTCAATCATTCCGCCTTTTTCCTCAATCTGAAGGAATACTTTCCAGGCTGCTTCAGCAATAAGTTGGGTAAGATTTTCAATATAATATGAGCCTGCTGAAGGATCAATTACTTTATCAAGGTAAACTTCTTCTTTCAGTATAATCTGCTGGTTACGTGCCAGCCTGTTCGAAAACTCATCAGGATCTTTGTAAAAAGTATCGAAAGGAAGTATGTTGAGAGATTGTGTTCCTCCGATTATGGCCGACATAGCTTCGGTAGTGCTGCGTAAAAGGTTAACATAGGGATCAAACAATGTTTTATTCCATGCTGATGTATTGCAATGTATGTGCATCTTCATGGATGTTTGATCAGCCGGTTTATACTGCTCAACAATTTTAGCCCAAAGTAAACGTGCAGCCCTGAGCCGGGCAATTTCCATAAAGTAATTGGACCCAACTCCAAACGAAAACATTATACGCTGTGCTGCATCATCAACCGTAACACCTGCAGAAGTTGCCAGGGCAAGGTACTCATTTCCCGAAGCCAGACTGAAACCCAGTTCCTGAACCAATGTTGCCCCTGCGCTATTAAAATAATGACCGTTTACATTGATCACTTTCATTACAGGCATGAGTTCTTTACCAAGTTTAATCATGTTTGCAACCTGGGCCAGGTCATATTTTTCCGATTTCCAGAAATCACCGTTGAGCAGCAGGTAGCTTAAAGGATCGAAATCAAATGATCCTTTCAATTCCGAAACGGGCAGTTTTTGTGATTTTGCATTTGCTGCAACAATTTTTATCAGGGCAGGGTATGAGGAAGCTGCACCAAAATGAATTGCAACCTTTGCAGTGTCGATTCCTTTCAGGAGTTCTTCAACATCGTTTTCTGTTTCCAGCCCATCTGCGACTAACCCAATTCCTGTGGCACCTCGTTTTATCGCGTCAATAGCTAATATGTTAGCTTCCGATTCGTCGTTGGTTTCAATATCCTGCCGGATTTCCCAATTATTGGTTATTGACTGGTTGCCCCGAATAAAAGGATATTCTCCCGGCACAGAATTTATGTTTTCTATACCTTGAGTATCCTCATCTCGGTAATAGGGTTTCACATCAAAGCCTTCGGAAGTCTTCCAGACAAGTTTTTTCTGGTAATCGGCGCCTTTCAGATCATCCGTAATGCGTGCTTCCCATTCGGAAGTGCTTACCGGTGGAAATGTACCGAAAAGTTTATCATAATTCTGATCCATAGTTAATTATAAATTGGTCAGCGTGAAAGCCGGGGAACCCCGGATACATTATTTAGCGGGCAAAGGTATAAATATTTGTAAACATGAGCATTCTTTTGTTAATTGAATAACAACTCAACTAAAAAATTAATGTTACATTTACAGGTAAAAAATAAGACTTCCGAATTTAAGTTAACATTTTATCCATTGCTTTTATGATTATTGCTGTATCAGGTTCAGGAGGGTTTATCGGGAAACAACTCACGCTTTTTTTGCAATCGAAACAAAATGAGGTTCGTGCTATTTCCAGGATTAACGAAAATACACCGGTAGCAGAAGTTGCACGGCAGCTTTCAGGAGTTGATGTAGTTATAAATCTTGCGGGAGCACCTGTAATTGGCCGTTGGACCCAGGCATATAAAAATATTTTGTTCGACAGTCGTATAATTACTACACGTAAAATTGTGGAAGCGATTAGTTTACTGGACAAAAAGCCGCAAGTGCTTGTTTCAGCATCGGCTATAGGGATTTATTCGCAGGACGGAGAGCATGCCGAGAACAATTATCATCTGGCTGATGACTACCTAGGGCAAATATGCGGTGCCTGGGAATCAGAAGCAAAAAAAGCTACTCCTTTTACCAGGGTCGCTATTACCAGGTTTGGAATCGTTTTGGGTAAAGAAGGAGGCGCTTTAAAACGAATGCTTCCTTTGTTCCGCATAGGCCTTGGAGGGAAAATAGCATCCGGACGGCAGGGATTCTCCTGGATTCACGTGTATGATGTAGTTCATGCTATTTATTTTATAATAGGCAATAAAAATGCAGCTGGTGAATTTAACTTCACAGCTCCCGATGTAGTCGACAACAATAAATTCACAAAAGTACTGGCCGCAAAGTTAGGGAAACCCGCTATTTTTGCAGTACCTTCCTTTGCGCTAAAATTAGCTTTTGGCGAAGGCTCCATTGCTGTTGCCGGCGGCCAATTCGCTATACCACAGCATTTGCTCGAAGCAGGCTATGAATTTAATTTTCCTGAATTGTCGAAAGCCCTCGACGATATTATTGGTTAATTAATCAACAATCGTCATCTCATTCACCAGCCTTTTGGCTCCCGCCATTTTATCGATAATAAACAAACAGTACCGTATATCAAGTGAGATATTACGGCATTGATCAGGATCGTACATCAGGTCGCTCATAGTTCCTTCCCAGCAACGGTCGAAATTGATTCCAATCAGTTGTCCATCGGCATTGAGAACGGGACTTCCACTATTGCCACCAGTTGTGTGGTTTGAAGCAATAAACCCCACATGCATGCTATGGTCTGCATCTGCATACCTGCCATAATCATGAAGTTTGTATAATTCTTTCAACTTAGGTTCAACCACGTAATCGTAAATATCGGGATTTTCTTTCTGCATAATTCCGTCGAGTGTGGTAAACCAGTTGTACTGTACAGCATCGGCAGGCTGATATCCATCGACCTTTCCATAGGTAACGCGAAGAGTTGAATTTGCATCCGGATAAAAGCGTTTGGTGGGTTGCATCTCCATCTGGCCTGCTATATATATTCGCTGCAGGCTGTCATTGGTTGCTGAAAAAGAACTGACCAATGGAGAAAATGTATTTTGCCAATAATCATAAATACCGTATGCTAAAATATAAGATGGATCTTTTTCGATCGTACGGACATTCTTTCGTTTAAAATTATCAAGGAAGGCAAAAAGCTTAACTGAATCAGCAAAAATTGTTTTTTTGTAGAAATTATCAGCCCAGGTATTAATATTTCCTTTGAATTTTGCTGTATTCTCCTTAACAACAGGTGCTTGTAAAGAGCTTTGGCATGACGATGAATATGTGCTCATTAAAGTTTCGAAAAGCTGTTTATCTACCTTGGTGTTATAATTTTTATAGAATGCAGCTGATGATGTTTTTAATGACTCAACAAGTTTAGCTATGTCAGCATCTGTTTTTGATTTATCATTACATTGTTTCACCAAAGTGCTGAATCCATAAGCAAATCGTACTTGTTCAATTCCCATTAATCCTTCGGTAAGGTATGTGTAAGCGTTATAAACCGGAACATACGCATCATATAATTTCCCGAAAGCAGGCAACAACTGTCCGTATTTTGCATTAGTTTCAGGATTTGACTGCGCCCAACTCTGAAATTCCTTTTCGAACTCCTGTTTTTTCTCAATAGCATCAAGGCGTTTGATGCCGCGGCTTTCACCTATCATCTTTTTCCAATAGTTGGCAATTCCGGCTGCTTTGGCTGAATATTGTATGCGGGTAAGGCGATCGTTTTCCATTGCTTTGTCAATGATATCAAGACGTTGTTGCCGAAGACTAATTGCAATAGGGTTGTGTTGCAATGCAATCATATCAATTGCAGCAGATGGAATGTATTCCTGGGTGGTTCCCGGGAAACCGTAAACAAAAGTAAAATCGCCTTCTTTGATACCTTTTAATGAAATTGTCAGATGTTTAGCAGGGTGGTAAGGAACATTATCCTTCGAATAATCGGCAGGATTATTGTCCTTTCCGGCATAAATGCGAAACATGGAAAAATCGCCCGTATGCCGTGGCCACATCCAATTGTCGGTGTCGCCACCAAATTTACCGATATTTGATGGAGGTGTCCCAACCAGGCGAACATCGGTAAACGTTTCGGTAACAAACAGATAATATTGGTTTCCTCCATAAAATGGCTTTATCTGTCCTGCATATTTTGTGCCTTTAACCGCCTCTTTTACAAGTACCCTGATATTTAACTGGATTAGAGAATCACGCACTTTTTGGCTCATATTGTCATTTATGCCCATCAAAGTCTGTTGTGTAACATCTTCCATCCTCACAAGGAATGTTACTTTTAGACCAGGGTTTGGTAATTCTTCTTCAGCTCGTTGTGCCCAAAATCCATCTGTAAGATAGTCATGCTCAAGTGAACTATGATTCTGTATGCTGCTATACCCGCAATGGTGGTTTGTAAGTAATAATCCCTGGTCGGAAACCAATTCGCCGGTACAACCTCCTCCGAATAATACTATAGCATCCTTCAGGCTCGAATGGTTTATGGAGTAGATATCCTCGGCAGTGATGCGCATGCCCATATCGTGCATTTCTTTTTCATTGAGCTGTGATAGCAAAACGGGCAACCATATACCCTCACCGGCACGGCTAAGATTTGATAATAAGGATAAGGTAAGAAAAAATAGTATGATTTTAATTTTCATCTGATAATGAATTTATGAGTTACGATTTAAGTCTGCAATTCAGATGTTTGAATTTCAGTTTTCGATCACTTTTAATTATGAATTCTATCTTGCGGCAATGGTTTCTATTTCAATCAGAGCTCCCAGCGGAAGCCTCACAACACCATAGGCTGCCCTGGCTGGGCTGTTTTCGGGGTAATATTTACCATAAACTTCATTCATAGCTGTAAAGTTATCCATATCACTAAGCAGGCAAGTTGATTTAACCACATCGGCAAAAGTATAACCAGCCTCAGCCAGTATAGCTCCTATATTTTGCATCACTTGCTCCGTTTGTTCCTTTATACCGCCTTCAATAATTTTTGAAGTAGAAGTATCAATCGGAATTTGTCCGGAGATGAACAAAATTCCATTAATTTCAACAGCCTGGCTGTATGGCCCGATTGCTTTTGGGGCCTTGTCAGTAAAAATGATAGTTTTCATTATTTCTTATTTTAATAGGGTTCAAATGTATAACTTTTTTCAAATTTTTAGCTATAAGTATCAATTATTAAGTAGTTTTCTGCAAATTTCATCGTATCTTAGCTAAAAGTAAACATTCAAATACATGGAAAAGTAAAGACTTCAACTAAAAGCTCATTACACATAGCAACTACTAATTATTGAGGATGTTAAATAATTTCTATTTTACACATTACTACTTTTAATTTGATTGCTTAAATGAAAAAAGTGTTTGACACATCAAAAATTGTTCACAGAACCAATGGGAATCCGGAAATGGTAACATTTGATTCCGATAAACCTTTTTTGTGTTTTAACACGGATTTTCAAATTTGTGATTGTAACGAACTTTTTACCAATATATTTAATATTGGCAAGAAGGAGGTTCTCTCAATCAACCTGACCAAATACATCCAAAACAACAAATTTATTGAAACGGTGAAGAAAGCCGGAACCAATGGTGTAAGCACTTTTCATGGTAAAGTAAAATTTGGAACCAGGTTATCGCAAGTATACCTTGAAGCCATATTATTTAGTGCCTATATGGAAAACCTGAATGCAACAGGAATAAGATGTTATGTGCTTGAAAGTAATATTGTTACTTCTGAACTAAAAACGAATCAAAGAAGCCAAATTTCTTTTGCGGGATTACAATCTGACTTTTATGCTTCAGTTTCAGTTCATGATGCAGAAGGCAGGGCTATATACATTTCTCCTTCAATTGAATCATTGCTTGGATATTCCAGTCTTGAGTTTAAGGATATGGACCCGTTTTTTCTTGTTTATCCTGAAGATGTGCCAATAGTAAAGAATGCTATTGAACAGTTAAGCAACGGAAGTAATTATCTGAATTCGAGATACAGAATGGTTCACAAGAACGGGGCAGTTAAATATGTTGAAAGTACCAGTTATTTAATATCGGATGCATCAGGTGCTGCAAATCATATTGTAAATGTTACCTGGGATCTGAGTTCACAACAGGGGATTTCGCAGGCACTCCGGATTAGTGAGCAAAAGTACTATAGGTTGGTGATGAATCTGCCAATCGGTGTCTCAATGATAAGTCCCAACGGACAGTTGTTGGAGGCAAATGAATCCATGCGGAAAATTATGCGCATACCCACGGAATTACCACTTTCAGAATTAAATTTTTTGAGTTTTGATGTAATGAATAAATCTGGCATCGGTGCACAATTTCGTCGGTGTATCGAAATTAAAGAAATCGTGGATGGTGAAGTATCAATAAAATTATCCAGCAAAACATCAGTGAAATTCCTTGCTTATAATTTTGTCCCGATTCTTAATTTAAATGGTGAAATAGAATCGGTTATAGGATATGTGAGCGATCTCACGCAACAAAAGAAAGCAGAAAGAGATAGCCTCGAGCGGGCTGATTTTCTTAATCTGGTAATTAATGCTATCAAAACTCCCTTCTTTGTAAAGGATGAAGATCATAAATGGGTGATACTGAATAACGCTGCTGTCGATATGATGGGACATCCACGCGAAGCCCTGATAGGGAAATCGGATTATGACCTTTACCCCATGGAGCAGGCAGATGTATTCTGGAAATACGATGAACTGGTTTTCAAGCAGGGAAGCAGTAGTAACGAAGAAAAGATAACATGGCATAACGGATCAATCCATACTATCTTGACTCATAAGCAATTATATATTGAGAAGCCGCTGGGGAAACGATTTATTGTAGGAACAATTCATGATATTACGCGTTATAAAAATATTGAAGAAGAACTCCGTGCCAGCGAAAAGAAATACCATGAACTGTTTGATAACGCCAATGATTTTATTCTGACAACCGACATTGATGGTAATATCACTAATGCAAACCATACACTCCTCAGATATCTTAAAACTGACATTAAATCTATTACTAAACTAAATGTTTTTAATCTCATAAAAGAAGATCAGGTAGGCTTTGCAAATGAAATCAAAGTAAAAATGTTGAATGGGGTATCCAATCTGACTTTCGATATTAAGGCTTATGGAGTCGACAAGCGGGACATTATATATGAGGTTAAGGCAAGTTTGATTTCCCGGAACGGCCTGCCAGTTGGCTTACAATGCCTATTTAGTGATATTACCAAACACAAAGAAGCTCGTATGGCACTTGAAAAATATAATGCAAGCCTGCTTGAGCTAAATGAAACTAAAGATAAGTTCTTTAGTATTATAGCACATGATCTGCGAAATCCATTCAGCAGCCTGATGGGATTTTCGGAAATGCTGCTGGAGGACCTGGAAGAAAATTCACAGGATGAAATCAGGGAATCGCTGAAAATGATCTATAGTGTTGCAAAAAACTCATTTAACCTGCTTGAGAACTTGCTTGCATGGTCCAGACTGGAAACAGGACATATGCCTTTTGTGCAAGATCGGGTTGTATTAACTGACTCAATTGAGGAAATAATAAATGTTCTTTTCAGCATGGCTTATCGGAAAAAAATCAGGATCAGCAATCTGGTTGAACCTGAAATTATACTATCTGCTGATAAAAATATGTTAAATATTATACTGAATAACCTGGTAATGAATGCTATAAAGTTTACGCCTAATGGTGGACATATAAAAATTTATGCCCAACCTGATATATCAGAACCCGGATCAGGTAGGGATTTAATAAAAATCTCGGTTGCTGATACTGGTATCGGGATGAATGATGAATTGAGAGAAAAATTGTTTGTTTCCAATCGTCTGGTCTCAAACCCCGGAACTGAAAAAGAACAAGGATCTGGCTTAGGGCTTTTAATAACAAGTGAAATGATTGAAAAGCATGGTGGTAAAATTATGGTTGAAAGTTCACCTGGCAATGGTGCAATATTTTCTTTTCTTATTCCGGCATATCATGATTCAGCTAATTCATGATAATGGAAATCATTTTAGCTCCTCAGTTCATTCCGATATCAGAAATCTTTTTTCATAATATTATTGTGCAGAACAAGTTCAATTTTATTTTCCTGCCATGTTTCGATATGAAAATTTATAAAATTGACCTCTCATTTGTCTTTTCATTCATTTAAAAAACTTAATCATCAATTTTGTAACAGAGCTACTGTAAATGGTTGATAATTTGTTGAAAACAATTTTTTTCGGGCCTTGAATAAATTAAAATATTTCCTATTTTTACTTCTTGCATTAAGATGTGGGAATCATTCATTGTATGAATTAAAAAAACAGATTATTCCATTTGGAGCTGCAATTCCTGGTTCGGATATTTGTGTTTTTGATGTAAATTGTGCTGATACTAATATGGTAAAATGATTAGAAAAAGCAGCTGATTTTCTTATTTTGAAGTAAGTGAAGTGTTTTTGGGTCAAAAGTGTCCCGAAATGGCCTTTTATGATTGAATGACATCAATAGCATATACATAGTGAAAGTGTTTTTTTTAGCTATGTAATAGCCTGTATAATAAGTATATAATATTTTAAGTGCAAATTTTATTCACCTTGGCAGGGTTGTTGATTTTCGGTTACCTGCGTTTTCCTGACAAAGGGAAAAACTAGGTTACTATTATAGCTCATTGTATGGACGAAAACTTTACTAAAGAAAATTTATCATCAGTGTCAGAGATTTCAGTTTACCAACTTGTAAACGCTCTATCTGACGCTGCTTTTATTTGTGATCGTACCGGGCGTGTAGAAGCTTGTTCCGATCAGGCTATTACTTTCTTCGATATAATTGATAAAACAAAAATTATCGGAAGCAGTTTTCAATCATTCATTGCTTATGAGGCGATTGATGAAGCTTATTTTATGTTTCTTAATACTGTAAATGAACCTGTTAAGCTGGAAACAGTAATTTTTCCAGTTAAAAGAGGTTTGAGTGAAATATTTAAAGCTTCAATCACATTTTCTCCGATTATTAATGATACAATATCCGGGAAGCATACTCTTGTTACATTCCGCGAAGCCCCGTCAGTTGATTCAGAAGTCGCAGTTCTACGTAAAAAAGACGTCAGGCTTTCACGTTTATTTGAGATATTAGGAAGTAACAAAGACCGGGCAGTAAGCAGAGCCATAAGCCTGGTGTCCCAGATTGGCGAAACTCTTGGAGCTGTATACTGTACTTATAGTCACTTCGAAAATGGTGAATTGTCTCCTGTCGCATCCTGGGAATCCCCATTTAATATAGGAATCACATCCCATTTATTCAATAAACATATTTTCGATTACTTAACAGACCACAACGAAAGCCTTACTTTAATTCGTAAACCATTATTAGCGGAGTTTCTGAAATTGGAACCTTCTTACAATCAGGAATCAGGTGTCAAAACGATCTTGGGATTTACTATTATGGAAAATAAGGAAGTTGATGGGATGATAACGGTAGTTTTCACATTCAACTATTCTCTTTCAACCTCTGATACGCAATTTTTACAATCAATAAGTTCAATTATTGAAAATGAAAATAGTACTGTAAAGAATGTAGTTCCATCGTCGGAGATTTTATTTCGGGAAATGATCGATAGATTTATTGATCCCGTCTTTATTATTTCATCCGAAGGACTTATTATGGAAGTGAACAAAGGTGCTGTTAAGTGTTTTGGCTATGATCGGCTGGAGTTGATAGGACAACCACATCTGCTTATCTCAGCTGAAGAAGAATATAACAATGCGATGATTCATCAGCGGTTAGAAAAAGCCTTCGGCACAGAACCTCAAAGGTTTGAGTGGCTGATGAAACATAAAAGTGGTGAAATAATTTCAATGGAAGCCAATTTAACCAAAAGTACTTATCATGATCATGAAGTGGTAATTGTTATAGCCCGTGACTTAACTGACACTAAAAAAGTTGTCAATGAATTAAAGGATCATAACAATGAGCTCGAAGAATCTAATTTAAGTAAAGATAAGTTTTTCGCCATATTTGCTCACGACCTGAAAAATCCTTTCCAAGGGTTACTTGGTTTCATCGATTTGCTTTATGAAGACCTGGATGATCTTAGTAATGAGCAGGTAAAAGAATATTTATCAAATGTCAGGAATGCATCGTACCATACATATGCATTACTCGAGAATTTACTTGAATGGTCGAGGATACAAAGCGGGAAAATGCCTTTTACCCCTACCGTGTTTGATATACAAGACGAAATCAGTTCGGTTATAAGCGTTCTTGAAAATAATGCCACACAAAAGGATATCAAACTTATTAATGAAGTGGAACCGAATATCATGGTCGAAGGAGACCGGAATATGATTCACTCTATAATTCAGAACCTGGTTACTAATTCCATCAAATTTTCAAATTCCAATGGGCGTGTAGTACTCAGAGTCCGTCTGCCCCAGACTTATATGAACCTTAAGGGATCAGCAGAACAGGGTGAAAGACAGTGGCTCGAGGTAAGCGTATCGGACAATGGTATTGGTATACCGGAAGAAATTCTGCCTAAGCTATTCAAACTGAATGGTAAGTTTTCCAGTACTGGAACTGCCAACGAACCGGGTACAGGTCTCGGGTTGGTATTGTGCCACGAAATGGTTGAGAAAAACGGAGGCCGGATATGGGCCGAAAGCATCCCCGGACAAGGCACAACCTTTGTCTTTACAATTCCTCTAAGCAGATAACTCTGATATATCTTTTATAATTACATATTGCAGATAGCATGGTAACAAGCTATCAATAATTATATTATTCTTTTTGTTTCATCTGAATCACCCAGTCCTACTCCGTAATCAGTGTTAAAATTATATTCAGTTTAAAGTTGATAAATTCCTGCCTGAATTTTCCATTCCGCTAATGTATTGTTAATCAATATTTCATTTCATTTTAGTGGTGAACTGATGAAGAGTTTATATCCGAGTTTCAAAAGAATAATCGGGAGTAAAAAGATACCATCTGTTTTACAGGGAAACCCGGGTTTATATTTCTAAAAAGTATTGTCAACAAACAAACTTTTTGGAGTAAATAGCTGTGTTCTGGTAAATTCAAAGTTTAATTTTTTTCAATTCCTAAGTTCATGGTGCATACAAATGAACATAAAATCAAATAATTAGTTTTATGTATTGAATATTGGCATCTTTTTTTGATCTTTTTTATGATCTTTGTAAGATTTTGAAGTACTTTTTTATTTAGATAAATATAAAAAATCATTCATGCTAGATCTGTCAGATAGTAATAAACCCACATTTCCGGAAAAACGAAATGTTGATTTCTCAATACTACTTTCACAGCCTGACAGTACCGTTTGGGATCTCATATTCGATTCAATGCCTGAAATGGTAGCGTTGATTGACCTTAAAAATATAGTCGTTAAAGCTAATAAAGCGATGCGTCATAGGGTCAATATAGGTGATACCAGTTTAATTGGCTACTCTTGTAATAAACTGATGCACGATGATGGATGTACTATATCAAATTGTCCGCATTTAAATATGATCAATGACAGGAAACCCCATGCCATTGAAATGTTTGAACCCAAATTTGGACTTTATCTCGAAATTAGTACTACTCCTATATTTGATTCACATAATAATTTATTAGGAAGTCTTCACATCGCCCGTGATATTTCATTACAAAAGGAATCTGAAGCCAGGCTAAGGAAATATAATAAAGAATTGGAAGAGCTTAATAACAGCAAAGATAAATTTTTTAGTATTGTTGCTCATGATCTACGCAGTCCTTTCCAGGGAATGCTTGGTTTTACCGACCTTATTCTCGACGATCTCAATTTCCTTAGTAAGGAAGAGATCAAGGATTATCTTCAAAAAGTTCGTGATTCGGCCTACAGTACATTTGCTTTACTCGAAAATCTTTTGGATTGGTCGCGGATGCAAACCGGAAGACTGGAATATAAACCTTCAGAATTTAATTTGCATGAAGATTTAACATCGGTTATTAATTTACTTATCTCAAATGCACAGAGTAAAAATATTAACATTGTTAATAATCTGAATGAAGGATATATAGTGTTTGCTGACAGGCGCATGGTGCATTCGATTTTGCTGAACCTGATGACAAATGCCATTAAATTTACTTTCCCTGGAGGGACTGTATTATTTGATGCGAAATTAAAAGAGTTGAATGAAAGTAATTCCGCTAATGATCCTCAATTCACCAATAGAAAGCATTTGGAAATTAGTGTTACCGATACCGGAGTTGGGCTTTCACCTGAAGGTTTGATGAAGATTTTTAACAATGATGAACCTTTCACATTAGCAGGCACCTCCAACGAAAATGGCGCAGGCCTTGGTCTTAAGCTGGTTAAAGAAATGGCTGAAAAGCAAGGAAGCAATTTAACTATTAGCAGTCAGGAAGGAAAAGGCTCAGTATTTACTTTTACGTTACCTCTTGCTGATAAATAACTGATATAGCCAATATAGATTCACCATGTAAAATGATGGTTTCTGAGAAGAATTAACTGGACCAGGATAGAAAAGCAATTTCTTTTTCTATTCCTTATCTAAAGCAAATTCACCTGGGAATACTCACATTGCCAATAACTCCATGTGTTACAGGTTATCCCTGAAGTCTTTCTTTTTGGTGAGTTTTAAGTCCTGAAGCAAGGATGATTTGGCATTTATCTGGAAGTTCCAGCTTTTCTGAGTTCCGTAAGGAATCCAGCTAAAACGCATTTCCCAGCAATGAAGGTTTCGGTAAATAGTTATTTGAGTAAAGGAAAAATCTTTCTGTTGAAAGTCGTAACCTGTCTGCATTGAAAACTTCCATTTGTCTGTTACATTTATATCGCCTGATCCTCCTAATGTTTGGATATAGGTACGTTTAATCTGTCCTGTTTCCAAAACAGGAACACTTGTGTACCTGAAGTTGTAATCAAAACGCAATGTCCATGGATTATCCCAATCAATATATAAATTCGGATTGGTTTTAAGATCCGTAATTTCTTCATTTGAAGCGGAAGAAGGTGCCTTCTTTTTAGCAGTCGTTTGTTTGGGCTTCAACTCGTATCCGAAACTTAGATTCCACCCGGCATTTATAAAACGAAGCAGTTTTTTGTTCATCGAATACTGCGACTTATTGATTACAGGCCCTGGTACTGAATTATAGAATGGACTTGTATAGGAATTCCACATTGTATATCCGTAATATGGCTGTGAATATAATCCATAAGGACTGTAAGAACTTGAATAGCTGACCTGTATCTTTTTGAATAATGTTGTGCGTGCCGACAGATTGATGTTTGACCAGCGAAGCGAATCCTTAGCCAGATCGTACGAAGTTGATATATTGAAATTGTCGATCAGCATTATTTTTTGAGTTCCGGTGACTGTGTCTTTAAGCGAACGCACTTTCATCTCAAGGTTGTTACCGAGTGCAAAACTAATTGCCCCTGATTTTTGGCTTGGAGGTTGACCTGAAATATTGTTTCCTTCGAAAATGGAATATAGACTTGTAGTCCCTTTTGAGTCAGTCTGAACGGTTCGCCAATATCCAAGTTGTTCAGTACCAAAATCAGGGACATAACTAAACCCAACTGAGGGCCTTATCACATGCCTGATAGCACGGACCGGACCTTTTTTGAATTGCTTCATCCCATAAATGGTTGTGCTGAGCGAGGAGTTAAAGCTATAATCGCGAGCAGTAGTAAATCCAATAATAGTATCAACATTGATATACCCGTAAGTTGATAATCCGTTATTGACAATTGTATCATTGACCCAGGTTTTGCGAATAGTTTTTGTGTACCACCGTTCGTTATAATTAATACCATTACTCCAGGAGAAATATTTCATCACTTTAAATGATCCGCTAATAGGTATGGTATGTTTCATTCCATTTACAAACTTATTGCCAATGCCTGGTTTGAAAATCAATGAATCAGGACTGCTAAGATCATTTCGCATGATCATGCTGTAGTTAACATTGATGGATTCATACCATGCAGCTGGACCGGTAGGATTTTTCTTTTTAAATGGATAAATCCTGTTAACACTGAACGATAAACTTGGTAATGATAAATTTACCAGCTTGGTTTGCGTGTTTTGGCTGTGGGTGGCGCTGGTTGTGAGATTACCCCATGTTCCAAGCCGCATATCGTATGATACACTCGATGAAAATGTATTTGTAAGATAATCGTTAACAGTTGATGGATTATATTTATTGTAACTGCTTGATCCGAAGTTAACACTTGCGCCGAAAACGGAATTAGGGCGTGCTTTTGTATCCTGACGGTGCGACCAGGATACAAAAAAATCACTTTTATTGTAATAATCGGGATCGCCTAGTGTACCATAAATGGTTACTGCATATTTTAAACTGAAATTGCCTGAATATTTGTATCGTTTTTTATAAGTAAAAACTGGCTTTAGGGCCCAGCCTCCACGCGAATATATATCACCTGTAAGTTTTAAATCAAAATAATCGTTCATTCCAAAATAGTAACCTCCATCTTCAAGGAAATAACCGCGGTTGGCCGATTCTCCGTATTTAGGAATGATCAAACCTGAACTACGCCCCTTTTTATTAGGAAAGAGACCGAAAGGAAGCGCTATAGGGAGGGGAACCCCTTCAATGGTTATCCAGGCGGGGCCAGTTACAATCATATTGCCACTCAACACTTTGGCTCTGGTAAATTTTAATGAAAAATGCGGATGATCAGGCAGATCGCAGGTGGTATATTCACCCCTACCCACATCAGTTACACTGTCATTAATTTTCTTGATAACAGTTCCATGTATATACCCCTCACCTTCCTTGGTAATTACATCTTGAATCAATCCTTTTTTTGTGGTAAAATTATAAGCAATCTCTTTCGATTTAAAACTTAAATCGCCCTGTTTAAATTCGGGTGTCCCGACGGGATTGCCCAATGAATCCTGGGTGGCATAAGCATGAATAGTATTATCATCGAAACTGATCGAAATTATAGCTGCTTTTAGTTTAATATCCTCATATTCAATACTTGCATTCCCATACATCCAGACCATCTTGTTTTTCAGATCCATGCTCAACGAATCTTCCGAAGCGTAATCAATTTTAGCACTAAGCATAAATTTATTTGTTTTTGCTTCGGCCGAAATTGTATCATTGGATACTAAGAGTGAGTCGGGGACGTTTATATTCAAGGTATCCGGTTTCAGTATCCCGGAGGTATCCGGCGCATCAGCAAGAATTGTATCAGGATGTATTGCATCCCTTACACTAATTTGGCCGGATGGTGTATTTCCGGATAAAAACATACCTGCCTGTACTGAAAATATTGCAGACAGTACAAGTATAACGGTTATTAACCAGTGCTTTGTTTGTAACTTCGGTACCAATTATGTAGAAAAAGAGGTTAACATGCTAATTTTGTACTAGATTGTAAAGATTAATTAATGTCTTTGCTGAATAAAATCCAGGTTGAATTATGTTAAACTTCTGGGTATTAATTTTTTATACTAATCGTTAGTATTCTTTACAACGTTGCAAAGCTAAACAAAATCAGGTGATGACAGAAAAACGTAAGTATCAGAGATTTCTTATTCTTTGCCTTTTATGCTTTTTTGTGAATTTTGTAAGTGCTCAAAAGGTGAATACTATAGTTCTTGATGCCGGTCATGGTGGTCATGATACTGGTGCTCTGGGTAAAAATTCGCGTGAAAAGGATATTGCTTTAGCAATTGTCCTGAAGTTAAGTGATTATATCCACAAAAATATGAAGGATGTGAAGGTGATCCTGACCCGCAAGGATGATACCTTTGTTGAATTATATCGCAGAGCCCGCATCGCCAACGAAAATAATGCTGACTTGTTTATTTCTGTACATTGTAATTCGACAAAATCACCTTATGCATATGGTGTTGAAACGTTTGTGATGGGACTTCATAAAAGTGATGCCAACCTGGCGGTAGCAAAAGCTGAGAATGCTGCCATCTTGCTCGAAGATAATTATGTTGAGAAATATGATGGTTTTGACCCCAATTCGCCTGAAGGCAATATATTTTTCAGTATGATGCAAAATGCATTTCTTGACAAAAGCCTTGATTTTGCAGGAAGTGTGCAGCACCAACTCGTTGATGTCCTTCGTATGCCAAACCGGGGAGTTAAACAGGCCGGATTTTTGGTTTTATACAAAACGGCTATGCCAGGAGTATTGATTGAAACCGGTTTTTTGAGCAACCCGAAAGAAGAAAAAAATCTTTTATCTGATAATGGTCAGGATGAGATAGCACAAGCCATTTTCAACGCATTATTTAATTATAAAAATCAGATAGAAAAGAACTCAATCGTACGCGAAAATGTCGACACTTTAGCCGCGGGTAAATCAATAACTGATAATTCTAAAAATACTGTAAACTCAAGATTGGGTAATGCACCAACAAAACCGGATAGTCCGGAGGTTGTTTCATTTCGTGTGCAATTTGCTCTGTATTCAAAAGCCAAGCCTGTTGATTCAAAATTATTCAGTGGCATTGATGATCTAAAAATGTATTATCATGGAGGATCTTATAAGTATACTTCCGGTGATTTTAATACCATGGAGGACGCTTTACAAAGGCGTAAAGAAATGATCACGAAAGGATACAAAGATGCTTTTGTTGTTGCATTTAAGGGTGATGAACGCATTACAAATGACGAAGCAAGGCGACTAACTGAAAAAAAGTATTAAATTTGTCAAAATTTCAGTAAAAACAATGAAAATAAGTCGTGAGCTTAAGATAGGGGCCTTTGGTATTGTTACATTAACACTTTTCATTATTAGTGTTAACTTTATAAAGGGCAAAGATATCTTTCACAGAAACCGTACTTTTTATGCAGTGTATGAAACAACGTCAGGCATTCAGGATGCTGCGCCGGTTTCAGTAAGCGGACTTGAAGTAGGGAAAGTGACTGATATGAGGTTTCTGTCAAAAAATTCAAATAAAATATTGCTCGAACTTACTGTTTATAAAGATGTAGCTATTCCGTCAAATTCAGTTGCGCGCATTTTCAGCCTTGATTTGCTAGGAACTAAAAACGTCGAAATTGTATTTGGCAATTCAAAAACTGAAGCCCAGAACGGTGATACATTGATCGGTGGATCGCAAATGTCGCTTACAGAGGAAGTTAACAAACAAGTTGCTCCTATTAAACTGAAAGCTGAAAACCTGCTTTCTTCACTTGATACAATGGTTACCGTACTTCAGGCAGTTTTTAATTCGGAAACACGCAAAAATCTTATTGCATCCTTTTCAAGTATCCGGACAACGTTAAAGAATCTCGAAAATACATCATACAGCGTGGATACATTGGTTTATGGCCAGCGAAAAAGGCTGGAACGTATCATGTTTAATGTTGAATCAATAACTGAAACATTTCGTAAGAATGATGAAAATATTTCAAATATACTTTCAAACTTTTCAGCGATAAGCGATACTCTGGCAAAATCCAACCTGGCAGCCACACTTGCTAATGTGAACAGTGTGCTTTCCAGGGTTGAATCGATTACGACCAAGATCGACAAAGGTGAAGGATCTATCGGTTTGCTTGTGAACGATCAGAAATTGTATAATAATTTGAATAATTCTGCTGCTCAGCTTAATGCACTTATTGAGGATATGAAGTCAAATCCATATCGTTATGTTAATTTTTCTGTATTCCCGCCATCCAGGAAAAGGATGATCTATGAAGCGCCAGCTCCGGCTCCGGAGAAAGAAAATAAATGAAAAACATGCGAGTGACAAACAGACTGGAAATCTGTATAGCAAACGGTTCTGGATTGAATTATAAAAAATTGAACTAAACTAATCAATCCGCGGAGGGCTGATATCAAACTACTAAACTTCTGGAAACAATTCCCATTCTTTAAACTTTATGCTAAACACCGCAAAGGTTTTTGAACCATTCAAACAAAACACCTTTGTTCAAATTTTTATTTATTTGACACGTTGCTCCTTTAGATCTAATAAATCTTTTGCCGCATCTTTCTCCGGCTCATTACCTGGCTCCTTAGCCGGTTCTATTTTATTTTCATTCACAAACCGTAAAACATCAAGCCTGTTGAGCGGCCTTGAATTTGATCGCCAGTTGAAACCCTTGAGAATACGTTGGTCAGAAGGTACATCCTTGTCAGGAAACATATTGCCACTGGGCTTATCATAATAAACAATTTGTTCAATTTTATTGCCTTTAATATATAACCTCATCCGGCTACCGGAAGCTTTGTTCACTCCAATAAGTGCTTTATCTTCTTCACGCACATAATACACTGTTTCGGCATTACCGTTTACATCAATACTTGATAATTCGTTGTTCACAAAATGTCCTATCATATTTTTACCCCTGATCTGGTTAAAAGTAGTGGTTGAATCCATTGAAACGATAAACGCAGTGGTGTTCATATATATCTCTCTGACACGGTTTTTGCCGGTTAGGATCTTAATGGTGTCAGCAGTAAGTTGATTTTCACCTGACCACAATACAGGAATGTGGTACATGCTGATAAGAGAATCGGCAAAATTGTAGTGTAGTGAATCGCATGCCCCTTGTATATCCTTACGGTAGAATCGGGTGTTGTGGTATGCAAATAATGCCTTAGTCTCGTTGTTAGTAGTATCAAAAGTTGCTTTCAGAGTATCGGCATGAAGGTAAAGCGTATCTTTTTTGTCACCCATCATAGCAATAGCTTCGTTGGTGAAAAGTGTATAACCTTTGGTTCGCCAGTACTCGGCAAAGTTCCCTTTAATAATAACGTCCTGGACAGTATCAGTCATTTTTACATGGTTAACTGCTTTCCCATAATGGAGTTTCTCATTATAATACAAGCTGTCGCCAGTTAAGCGACGGTTATCATCAACCAACAAAGCATTGCTGCTGAACCTCGATTTGCTGGTCTCACGGTTGTATTCGCCATCTTCACAATACAAATAATTATCCTTGCCTTTAAGTATTGTTGGCCCAAGGAAATAGGAAATTCTGGAAACGGTATTGTATTTCAGCGTGTCACAATTGATTTTGTATTCAGGGTTTTTCAAAACTACATCATCTCTGAAATACATCATCTTTTGGTTGGTATAGTAATAACACCTTTTACTCGTAAGCACATTATCGCCATTCACCATTTTACCACCGGTAGTGTAGTTTGCAATACCCGTGTTACGGTCAAATATCATCAAATCAGTGGTGAGTGTGGTTTGCTTATCAACGAGTTTTACATCATCGCGGACGGTGGCTATTTTGGTATTGCCATCGTAATGGAGAAATTTTCCATATAAGTTTAATGTATCGCTCGATTTAATCCGAACATGACCATAGCAGTCCATAGTGTTGGTTGATTCATATAACCAGGCACTGTCGCAATATAAGTAGGCGCCTTCATGTTCGAACACAGGATTGTTGAGTGCCCGTGTCATATCGCCTAACTGGCTCGAATGCCTGAGTTCACCGGCGGTCATTTGAATGCGCATTCGCTGGGCCCGGGCGGATTGATATCCAAATGCCAGTACAGATAGTGTAATGAGAAATACGATAAAGGCGTTTTTTTTTGGCATAATGTGTAACAATCGGTGGCAAAGGTAAGTAATACAGGCAAATAGTTGGACTGATCTAATTGATATTTCAGGTTTTACCATACTTTAACAATCAACTGGGTTTAAAGAATAATCATCAATTACAAATTTTTAAAATATATATCTTGTATGAATAAAAGATATTTCTACATTTGGACCGGTTTAAACTTTTCTTTCCAATGGCTCATACTATAGATCCAACTCTTAATTACGAAGAAACCAAACACAAAACAGGGTATGTTCCACGCCTCGGATGCCCGCAGGAAACATACGACCGTATTGGCTTTATGTCGGGGCTGGAGGTCCACCAACAGCTCAAAACCGGGCAAAAACTATTCTGCCGATGCCCGACCGGCATATACCAGAAACCGGGTGATTTTGATGCTGAGGTGATCAGGCACATGAGGCCAACCCTAAGCGAATTAGGCGAATACGATGGCACTGCACTTATGGAATTTAAAACCCGTAAGGAAATTATATATCGCTTAAAAAGTAAGACAACCTGTACTTACGAAATAGATGATACACCTCCTTTCCCGCTCAACCGTGAAGCATTGGCAATTGCTATCGAGATTTCCCTGGTGTCGAAACTGAATATAGTTGGCGAAGTGCATATAACCCGCAAACAATACCTGGATGGCAGCATCCCAACTGGGTTTCAGCGAACGGCAATCATAGGCGTTGAAGGCGAAATCCCACTCAGGAATAAAAAAGTACGGCTTATTCAGCTTAGCCTCGAAGAAGATTCATGCCGCGAAGTCAGCGATATAGGACATACACGTGTGTATCGGACCGACCGTCTCGGGATGCCGCTGATTGAAACTGTCACCTATCCGGACATGACTAATCCCGACGAAGTGAAGGAAGCCTGTAACTACATTCGTTTCCTGGGCCGTAGTACAGGCAAAGTCCGCACCGGAATAGGAGCAGGCCGCCAGGATGTAAATGTAAGTTGCAAAGGCGGCACCCGTGTCGAGATAAAAGGTGTTGCTCACAGCCGCTGGATTCCTGAGCTCACGCATAACGAATGTTTTCGCCAATGGGCATTGTTATCCATTCGTGAAATACTGAACAAGCGTTTCTCTGACTCTAAATCCTGGAAGCCGGCACATATTTTACTGGATTTACATTCGTTTAATTCAAAAAATGGTTTTACAAAGGATGCAAAAGCCTACGGATTAAAACTTGTAGCAATAAACTTACCTGGTTTTAGTGGAATACTTTCCCATTTTACACAACCAGGCAAAGTATTCGCCAATGAACTCAGCGAACGGCTAAAAGTTATAGCATGTATTGAATTACCAAATATGTCTCACAGCGAAGAACCTGAACCCCTGTTCACAGAAACTGATTGGGATAAAATTCATGTTCTTCTTAATCCTGCAGAAAATGATGCGCAGCTGATTATCCGGGGACCTGAAGAAGATATAAAAACAGCAATTGAAACCATTGAGGAACGTTGCCGGATGGCATTTATCGGTGTGCCTCCCGAAACCCGTAAATCATTCGAAAATGGAACTACTATTTTCGAACGCGTGCTTCCGGGAGCTGATCGCATGTATCCTGATACGGATTCTGCTCCCATTCCCCTTGAAAATGATTATATCGAATCATTGGGTAATAATCTTCCTGAGGAAGTTGTTTCTCGCTACCAACGCCTGAAAAAATGGAATATTCCTGAAGATTGCTACACATATATTTTCAAGAAGAACCTTTTCCCACTGATAGAAAGAATCACTAACGAACTGGATATAAGTCCGGCATTTGTTGGAAAATTTTTCGGACACGCAGTAAAATGGGTGGAAGGCCAATTCAAACCGGCAGCTGAATTTGATTATAAGATCATTTATGCTTTGCTGCGTTTTATCAGGAAAAATAACCTTGATCTGAATATAGCGCGACGTATGCTACCGCAGGTGTACAAATATCCTAAAATGGAATTCGAATCGGTGCTTACCAGCATAGGATTTAAACCATACACTAAAGATCAGATTGTTTCGAAAGTTCCTTTCCTCAGGAATAAATTTGCTGAAATACGGCTTTCCAAAGGTTCAGATGTTGAATATAATTGGATTATGGGTCAATTACGCCGGCAGGCTGAAGGGAATATGAGCATGGAGGAGTTGCGTGAGGCTCTCAGGGGCTAGGAATTGGAATTTGTGGATGAAATATTACTTAAAATTAGAATTAGAAATGACTGACGATATTTTTCAGGGATACAAAGGTGCAGCACTCGAAGTACTTAAAAAATACAATGTGCGGGTATGGGGCCAGGCAATTATTAAAACCAGCAGGGGAGAGTTTACCGGAACAGTGCTTCCCCGATCCGAAAACGATGATGACAAGCATATTGTCATGAAGATTCCTACTGGTTATAACATTGGTCTCGATGTAGCCACAATTACCGGTATGAAAGAGACCGGGTATAAAAAAGCTAATTACAAAATTCCTGAAAAAGAATTCCCATACACAGAAGGATTACCCAAAGTGAAACTGATAGGTACAGGCGGTACCATCGCTTCACGACTCGATTACCGGACAGGAGCAGTTATTCCGGCATTTTCACCAGGTGAGTTATACGGTGCTGTCCCGGAACTAGCCTCCATTTGTAATCTCACTACTGAAAAAGTTTTTGCTGTATTCAGCGAAAATATGTCACCTGATCATTATAAAAAACTAGCCGTTGCTATCGGTAAGGAAATAGAAGCCGGAGTTGATGGAATTGTTATAGGTCATGGTACTGATACACTGCATCACACTGCTGCTGCGCTCACTTTTATGGTACAAAATTCTCCGGTGCCAATCGTGCTGGTGGGTTCACAGCGTTCAAGCGACCGTCCAAGTTCGGATGCAGCTCTCAATCTGATGCATGCCTGCACGGCTGCCGGCCATGGGGATATTGCGGAGGTTATGATATGTATGTTCGGACCAACCAGCGACGAATATGGTTTCCTTCACAGAGGCACCCGTGTACGTAAGATGCATTCGTCGTATCGGTCCACTTTCAGGACTATCGGCGATACACCTCTGGCAACAATTACCCGCAAAGGGCTCAAACCTATAAAGGAAGAATACAACCACCGGCGAAAGGACCGAAAAGTTACCATTTTACCATTTTTTGAGGAAAAAGTATCAATTGTATATTATTACCCTAATATGCAACCTGATATTATTGATTCGTTGGTTGAACACGGATACCGGGGCATTATAATTGCAGGTACAGGACTCGGACATGTAAATAAACCACTTTATCCTGCCATCGAAAGGGCAGCCAAAGCAGGCGTTGCCGTTTATATGACTGTACAAACATTATGGGGTTATGTACACATGTTTGTGTATGATACAGGCCGCGACCTGATGGCAAAAGGAGTTGTGCCGGCTGAAAATATGTTACCGGAGGTTGCTTATATTAAATTAGGGTGGGCTCTAGGCCAAACCAGCGACCTGGAAGAAGTAAAAAGGCTGATGCTTACACCGGTTAATGATGAAACAACTCCCCGTGAACCGTATAATGGCTACCTCATATACCAGGGAGGAGTGCCTGAAGTAGAAGAATTTATAAAGAAAGTTCACAAATAGATAAGCCGGTATATATAGAATTGTTTAAAACAGATCACAACAAGTCTCAAATATTTGTTTTTTGAAGTAATTTATTGATTGATCCGAGTAATCTGTTCTTGCTAATAGGCTTCACTATGTAATCGTTGCAACCGGCCAACCTGGCTTCATTTTCATCATCTGATGAAATTAATCCGGAAAGAGCAATGATGGGCAGTTGCGGCAACATCTTCCGAATGAGCCTGGTGGATTCAAAACCATCCATATCAGGCATTTTCATATCCGTAAGCAGGATACATAGCTCAGGTGAATTTCTGCAAATCTCAATAGTTTCGATACCATTATGGGATCTGATAACTTTAAAATCTGCTTTTTTAAGTACAATTTCCAGGTATTTGTAGTTGGAATCATCATCCTCGGCAACAAGTACTACACGTTGCCCGGCTGTTGTCAATTTTTCAGCAGGATTGATAACACCGGAACCTGTTTCATTTTCAGGTATAGTAAAGCAAAAGGTTGATCCTTCAGTATTTGTTGATTCAACCCATATATCACCTCCCAGACATTTTACAAATCCCATGGCTATGGATAAGCCTAATCCACTGCCTTCATATTCACGCGAAGCTGATAAATCGGCTTGCCTGAAAATTTCAAATATTACAGGTAAAGTTTCTTCAGAAATCCCGGTGCCTGTGTCGCTTACTGAGAATAGGTGATTATCGTTTTTAAACTCATATGCGATGGTGACAGATCCGTCTTTTGTAAATTTTATCGCATTATCTACCAGATGTGAAAATATTTTCGTAAGCAGAACGTCGTCAGTTTCAATTCGGAAATTATCGTCATGTGCTTTTTTAATGACATCCAATTTAAGGTTACGTGAGTGTAATGACTCAATAGTCTGATCAATTATTTTATTCAGAAAACTGCGAAGATTGAAAGAGCGTTTGTTAGTTTCAATGATTCCCGACACAATCATTGAAATATCCATATAGTTTGTAATGGTATTTATAAGCCTCGAACTGCTTTTTCTGATCATTTTATTGAACTCTATCCGGTCTTCTTCCGAACTGTCCATTCGGGTAATCATTTCGCTGAATCCTATAATGCCATTCAGCGGCGTTCGAAGTTCGTGAGTAATGTTCTGGAGAAAAGCAGATTTGAGCTTATCGTTGGCTTCAGCATATTCCTTGGCTTTCAATAATTCTTCCCTGGCTTGTTTACGTTCAGTAATATTGCGGAATACGCCTTGCAGAATATGTCGCCCGTTAAGCATTATGGTATTGGCAAGTATTTCTACCGGGATTTCAGTACCATCTGATCGGAGAATTATATTTTCATTTGGTTGAAGATTTTCTGCCTGTTGTTCTTTTTCTGAATCTTGACGGAAAGTTGCTTTTGAATATTCAATATTTCTAGATGGATGAATCATCGTCTGATGAAGTGTCTTGATTTCATCCAACGGACGTCCAAGCATTCTGCAAGCAGCAGTATTTGCATCAATCAGCATTCCGGTTTCTATGTCGGCCAATATGATTGCATCGGGCGAAGCTTCAAAGAGTTCCCTGTATCTTTCTTCACTTTCCTGTAAAGCTGTTTCTGCCTGTAAACGATTTGAAATGTCCTCTTTTATAGCAAGATAATGGGTTACCTTACCTTCAGCATCATTGATAGGCAATATCGTAGAGCTTTCATAGAAATACTCGCCATTTTTCTTCTTGTTAAGAAGAATGCCTTTCCACTCTTTCCCTTTTTTAATGGTATTCCACATCGATTTATATTCTTTCTCTGAGGTTTTTCCAGATTTGAATACAGATGTGTTTTGCCCGATCAATTCTTCAATTTTATACCCCGAAATTTTACAACCTGCAGGATTGATATATTCTATTTTCCCTTGAAGATCAGTTATGATAATTGTATTTGGACTTTGCTGAACAACTGCTGAAAGTTTATGGAGTTCTTGTTCGGTATGATAACGTTTGCTGATATCCCGGCTCATCCCTCTGTAACCGATCAGTTTCCCTGCAGTGTCATAAACAGGAACGCCACTGGTTTCAAAATATACCAGGTGCCCGTCTTTGTGTTTAAATTTATTTACCAATAAGTAAAAAGGCCTTGTACTTTGATCCTGTGATTGAATATCAATATTGATTTCGTTTAAGAGGTCATCAGAAATTAAGTCGTAAGGCGATTTTCCAATGGCTTCCCCGGGTGTATATCCCAGTATAGCTTCAATTTGCGGACTTACATACGTATAAATGCTGTCTTTATTTGTTTCCCATATAATATCAGAAGTCGATTCAACTAATGATTTGTATTTCTCTTCACTTTGCCTGAGTGTTTCTTCCGACTTTTTTCGATCTGTAATATTGCGGTAGATGGATTGATACGTTCCGTCGGGCATCATTTTGGTATGCATTTCAACAGGGATGGTATTTCCTTCTGGTTGAAGTAATTCCCGCTCATTAATTACTGTTTTGCCTTTGTTGAGTAAATCGTATCTCAAAGGCTTTTCTTTCATTAAATCAGGTTTGAATAATTCCGTTATGTTTTTTCCTATCAGGTTTTTTAGTGATCGGCCGGTAAGCTTTTGCATGTAGGTATTTGCCTCGACTATGATGCCCTCGGGCGAACCTACCAGAATCCCGTCAACAGCAAGTTCAATGAGTTCGCGGAATTTTCTTTCGCTTGTTTGCAGGGCAGTTTCTGCCAATTTTCGCTCAGTAATATCCTGAGCCATGGCAATATTTACCTTTTTGCCAAAATAAGTGCTACCTATAACCCGAACTTCTTTTGGGAAAATTTCACCATTTGAACGCAGTCCCCAAAACTCAAATTGCTGTGGCTCGCCTGCAAAAGCAAGCTTAACCATAGCAGTTATGGCAAGAATGTTATTTTTGCCCGGAGCTGATACAAACAGTGGATTTTTACCAATCAATACTTCGCGGGGATAGCCATACATTTTTATAGCACCTTCATTTACATCTAAAAAGGTACCCTCTTCATCCTGTATGTAAATGGCATCTGTAACATTATTGAATAATTCCTGATAGCTGATTTCAGTAGCAGAATGTGTTTCCCATGCCTGTTTAATTTGGGTTAAGTCGGTAAATGAAGCAAGCATACATACAGGTTGATCCGAAGAATCTTTGACCATGCTTGCTGAAGACTGTACGTCAAATAATTCCCCGTTTTTTTTCAAGGCAATCATTTCACCGGTCCAGCTTCCATTTTTTCTTACAGACTTAATGACTTCATCTGCTTTCTCAATATTTTGCCAGAAACTTGTAACCGGATTTCCTGCTATTTCAGTTAATGAATTGTATCCCCATAATTTGATAAATGCCGGGTTCACGTATGTAAGTATTCCCTGGAGGTCGGAAATAGCCATAGCATGTGTGGATGATTCTATGGCCCAATCTTTAATGCGGATGGCTTCTTCGGTTTGTTTTCTCAAAGTCACATCTGTCCATGTGCAATGTACTTGTTTTAGGTTTCCGTTTTCATCCAAGCTGGACTTCGCAATAAAATTTACAAAAATTTGAGTCCTGTTCTTGCATATCATCTCAAGTTCAAGCTCATGAATTTCATCTGATTTTTTAAAATCCGAGAAACATGTTTTTATTAATTCATCCGATTGAGGGGTAAGGAACTCTGTAAAAGGGTGGCCTATAACTTCTTCAAGCTTATAGCCCAATGTAATAAGCCATGCAGGATTGACATCAATAAAATATCCGTTGGCTTCTAAGGCCTGGTAATTAATCGGGGCGTTGTGGTATAAATCCCAAAAGCTAATTTCTTTGTCAAAACCTGCATTTATGGCTGGGGTATTCTTCGATGATCCATCATCAATACTTTTTTTTAGTGTTGTATAGGCAAGTTTTAGATCTTGTAACTCGTTATGGAGTTTTTCATAAGCTTCATCTTTATTTTCTTTATATCGGCTCATCAACTTTTTATTTTTTAAGTAGCATTTTTTACTGTAAAGTAGAATGTACTACCTATTTCCTCTTCACTTTCAACCCAGATTTTTCCGCCGTTTTTTTCGACAAATTCTTTGCACAGTATAAGTCCAAGCCCGGTAGAGAGCTCACCATCTGTTCCTTTTGTTTTATAATTTGCATCAATAATGAAAAGCTTTTTTATCATTTCTGTTTTTATTCCTGTTCCTGTATCGTTTACTGAAACAGTAACGAAATGGTCTTCTGCAGCAGAAGCTGATATCCGGACAAAACCTCCGGTAGGTGTAAATTTTACAGCGTTAGAGAGTAAGTTGCGGATAATGGTAAGCAGCATATGAGAATCAGCGATCACATGAAGGTTTTCGGGAATTTCAATTTGTATATCTATTTCTTTCAGTTTTGCATTATCCGAAATAATATTGGTGCAGTTATTTACGATCGGAAGGAGTTGCAAAGTTTCAGGCTCAAACCTTGTTACATCACGGTGTAACAGTGACCACTCAAGCAGGTTTTCGAGCAACTGATACAAGTTGATAGCTGAGGTCCGCATATATGATACAATAGACTTCAACTCCTCTTTTGGAAGGGTATCGACTTCTTCGTCGAGTATTTCGGTAAATCCAAGAAAAGCAGTAAACGGACTTCGCAGATCGTGAGCTATGATAGAGAAAAATTTGTCTTTGCTGTTATTTAATGCCTGGAGATCTGCTGCATTTTTTTGCATCTGATCTTCAAATCTCTTTTGTTCGGTCAGGTCAATAATAACGCCTCTTGTTCCAATGCTTCTGTTTCCAGATATGATCGGAACTGAATGGATAGAGAAAGGAAAGGTCGCACCACTTTTTGTTATGCCAGTCATGCTTGCCCGATCCGATTTTTGGGGACCAAAAACAGCTTCCATGTGTAAACGAATCTCATCACGGTTTTCGGGAGATACAAGTTGATCAATCAGGCTATCTGCATTAAGGTCCTCTTGTTGGTAACCAAAAAGCTGCAATCCGGTATCATTTAAATAGATAAGTTTGCCACTGTAATCAGCCTCATAAATAGTTTCGGGAAGTAGCTCAACAAGGTCCTGGAATTTTTGTCTGCTCTCGGTAAGGGCTTGTTCAATACGTTTCCGTTCAATAATTTCTTTCTCCAATCTCGAATTATGCAATTTCTGAACATTAATTCTTATTATACCAGATATAATCAACCCTATCGAAATTAGCACCAGAAGCAGAAACCACCATGTAAAATAATAAGGATTTGTTATTCGGATTGTTGCTGACCGTTTGATATCACTCCATACTCCTGAAAAATTACGGGCTTGTACACAGAAAGTATATATGCCTGGTTTCAGCCCAATATATTTGACTTTACCAATCATGGGCTGTGTTATGTCCTGCCAATCCTTATCGAAACCTTCGAGTTTGTATTTGTACTCAATCAAATTTTCATTATAAAAGGAAATTCCCCTGAATTGGAAAATCAAAGTATTATCAGAATATTTGATCCTGCTTTGCTGTTTTAAACCATGCTGAATACCTCTGCTGTCTTCGGCGTAAAGCAGGTCGATTACCGGTGTTGGAATTGTTGTTTTATCGAATCCGGGTTCAAAACAGGATAGTCCCCGATCAGTACCGACCCATATTCGGCCTTTTGAGTCTTCTATGCCAGCAGAGCGGTTTGTTTCCCATCCTGCGAGGCCGTTGAAGGCATTGTAAATGGTGATTTTACGATCTCCGTCCCATCTGTATACACCATTATCGGAACCAATCCAAAAAAATCCGATATGATCCTGGAAAATGAAGAAAACAGGGTTGCTGATTTCTATTCCATTTTTCCTGAACTTAATAATACTGTCATTTTCAATTATATACAAACCATGTATAGTGCCAACAAACTCAACACCTTTTTTGTCCTTGTAATATGAATATACATCGTCAGCTTTTTTATCGGCGGGTGAAGGAATTCTTTTAACTACAGTATCGTTGACATACCAAAGTCCATTTGATCCTGCAAGAAATAGTCCTCCGTCATCTGCAAGGAATATTTTGCGTAATGTAGCATGGATTTTCTCCATGTGCTTATATTCAATAAAAATGCCATTTCGTAAATTGAAAAGTTTTCCGTCGACGATTGCCCAGATCCTGCCGGCTTTATCCTGGAGAACTGCCGAGGTATTTCTGCGGTTGTCTTTTTTATACCAGGTAATATTCCCGTTGGGCTGTAATCTGGCCAGGCCCAATACAACAGATGTGAACCAGATATTACCGGACTTGTCTTTCATCATATCAGCCACACGCGTATTCTGTAGCTTTGAATCAGGGAAAACTATTGTTTTATACAAATTATCTGAGTTGAAGATTGAAAGACCATTATTATGACCTAGTACTATTCTTCCGTCATTCATCTCAGTAATGGCTGATACTTCATTCTCATACATACCGTTTTTCTCACGATATATTTTAAGGTTTAAATTATTAAACTTACTTATTCCCCTGGTATCGGTGAACCATACATTTTGTTCGCGATCGATAAATACCGAAGTTGCTCCATGTGAAGTAAATCCGTTATTAACCATCAGAGGAACTGCAATATCTGTTGATTTTAAAATATAATATTTAGCCCAGATGTTTCCAAAGAAAATATTTCCTTGATCATCGACTGATATGTAAGCGTTGTAATAAATCGTTGGATGTGGCAACTGAAACTTAGTACTGACTTTGGTAAATGTATTATTCTGAATATATCCGACCCATTTTTCACTTAAAACCCATAACTTAAAATCCGGAGTACTTTTATTTTGAATGCTGATCGATATAATGTCTTCACTATTAGGTTTAAGAAGTGTAATTAAACTTGTATCTATTTTGCCGTTTTCGCAAATTAATATCCCTTTTTTCGTCGCCAGATAAAATTTGTTCTGTTTCCCGATAACTGTATTCACGTAATTATCCGGTTCATTTTCAGATATTTTAAAATGTGTCCATTTATTGTTCTCATAAATGTAGAACCCGTCGGAGCATCCGATACAAACAACCGGGTAATTATTTTTGTAGATGATATCGAACGAGTTACTCAGGTAATTCTCTGTCCCTTTTTGTAGAGAAGGTAGTTTAAGCCACTGGTTATCATAAAAATAAACGATTGAATCTTTTGTGTATTGGGGCATCGCCCATATTATTCCTTTATCATCGATTCTTATTTTTTTGTAACGCTTATCCGGTAACCCGCTGGTATTGTCAAAGTTTGTAAAACTAAAACCATCATATTTCGATATACCGAAATTGGTTGCAAACCACATAATGCCTGTGCTGTCCTGGCAGGCATCATTAATACTACGGGTTGGCAAACCATCACTTATGGTGTATGTCTTTATGAAATACTCCTGCGAAAAGCTTAACTGAATTATAGAAATAAATAAAATAAGAAATATGAATTTCTTGACTTTCATTTTTATACAAGATTTCAGATACATCATGTTCAGAATAATAAAATAGTTTTAATGAACTGAGTCCATTTTAATTGAAATTGTTTTTGTCTGGCTGTTAGTGCTAAGTAATATTTAGGAAGTAATTAGTTAAGTGATGTTATAAAACTGATTTGCACCGGATTTTGTGTCTTAAAACCAAGCTGATTTCAAAAGTAAACCAATGGATTATCACGATTTCATTATCCCGGGAATGTTTTCTTCTATTAAGTTTTGTACAAAAATAATTAATTATTCCGCTTTGTGCAATATGACAGGTAGTTTTTATACTTTGCCATAGCGAAATCTGTGGAAATCAGGAATTTCTGACTAACCCTACAATTTCCGATTGGATAGCGTGATTAAAACTTTCTGATTGATTAAGTGTTAAATTTATAGTGCATGTAGAAGTCACTGATTTGAAAAAATAATTCCTCTCAAATTTAATGTCTGGATTATTTTGGTAGTCAATGTAACTTACATGATTTTAACACAAAGCCATTGTTGAACTACAACAAATGTATTTAATGTATGTTTGAGAATAATCCGGCAAAATGGCTCATAAATTTTTACCAACAATAAGAAACTACTATTAAATCATGTTGTTTGCCTTCTTATAATGACACATTCTAACCAACTTATACACGAAACAAGTCCTTATTTGTTGCAGCATGCCCATAATCCCGTAAACTGGCTTCCTTATGGGAATGAAGCTTTTGCAGAGGCACAGCGTGCAAATAAGCCAATGCTTATAAGTATTGGATATTCATCGTGCCATTGGTGCCATGTAATGGAACATGAGTCGTTCGAGAATACGGAAATTGCGAAGCTGATGAACGATTATTTTGTTTGTGTTAAAGTGGACAGGGAAGAGAGACCTGATGTGGACCATGTATATATGGACGCAGTGCAACAGATACATGGCAGCGGAGGCTGGCCTTTGAATTGTTTTGCATTGCCTGATGGAAGGCCTTTTTGGGGTGGCACCTATTTCAGGCCGGAACAGTGGACACAATTGATCAAAAATATTCACGAACTATTTCATAACAGGAATGCTGATCTGAAACAACAGGCTGATGAAGTTTCCGAAGGTCTTGCCAGGCAAAATTATCTTCTGAGTGAAGAGTCCGGAAACTTCACTGGTTCATTTGATTTTGTGGCAATATTTGACATATTGCGTCATGCTTTTGATTGCGTAAAAGGAGGGATGAGCGGATCTCTGAAGTTTCCTATGCCTGTTGTCCTAAATTTTATATTGCAGTATTATAACAGTCAAAATGATACAAATGCAATAACATTCATCGATCTCTCCCTGCAGAAGATGGCTTGTGGAGGTATTTACGACCAGGCAGGCGGAGGTTTCGCCAGGTATTCAACCGATAGCGACTGGAAAGTACCACATTTCGAAAAGATGCTTTATGACAATGCGCAACTGGTTGGCCTTTATTCAAAAGCTTTTCTAAAGACGGGAAACAAGCTTTACAAAGATGTTATTGAACAAACAATTGAGTTTTTAAACAGGGAGCTTAAGGCGCCCGAAGGCGTTTTTTATTCTGCACTTGATGCGGATAGCGAGGGGGAAGAAGGATTGTTCTATAGCTGGACATCGGAGGAATTCAAAGAAGCATTGGGCCATTACGCTGAATTAGCTGGCGAATATTATGGTATTGATGCTCAAGGTTTATGGGAGAACGGGCGAAATATCTTACTTCGTCCTGATAGTGATGATGTATTTGCACAACAGCATTTCCTGTCGGCGGACGAATTGGCAGCATTAACCGTTTTTTTTAGTGCCCAGTTGCTCAAAGTACGCTCGAAGCGAATTAGTCCGGGCCTGGATGATAAAATGCTCGTTGCATGGAATTCGCTTATGATCAGTGCCTTGATTAATGCTTATGTTGCACTTGATCGTAATGCATTCCTGGAGTCGGCGATCCAGGTTGGCAGTTTTATAATTAATAATCTGAAACGCTCCGAGAATGGACTTTTCCACACATGGAAAAATGGAAAGTCACAGATCAATGCCTTTCTTGATGATTATGCATTTACTTGTGAAGCATTTTTAAAACTTTATACTGTAACTACTGATATACAATGGCTGCATGAAGCAGAGAAACTTGCATTTTATGCTGTGGAGCATTTTTACGATTCCCTTTCTGGATTTTTCTGGTATTCTGAAAATGAGGATAAACAGGTTTTTGCCCGAAAAATCGAGATCTATGATGGCGTAGTCCCATCCGGGAATTCTGCAATGGCACATGTTTTAAACTCACTTGGAATTTTCCTTCACAATACCGGTTATACTGAAAAAGCACGCCGGATGCTGATCTCAATGGAGAACCGGATATCTCGTTATCCGGCAGCATACGCAAACTGGGCTTCTCTTGCTTTAGTTGTTGAAAAAGAGCAATATGTAATAGCTGTGGTTGGTCAGGATGCTGTTTCGGTGATTAAGAAACTCGAGGAAAGAAACTTTCCCGGTACACTTATTTTCGGGAGCCTGATAAAAAGCGACCTGCCTTATTTTGAAAACCGGTTGATTGAAGGAAAAACGCTGATATATATATGTTCCGGCACTTTTTGTATGGAGCCTGTGGAAACTGTAGATGACGCAGTTTTATTGATAGGGAAAAGTAAATGAGGCTAAATTATTTTGACGGTTTAACACTTTAGCTCTGATCGCAACTTCAGCATTCCAGGGTCCAGCCTATCAGAAATAGCTGAAACTTAAACTTTACTGGTATCAATCGTTCGAGAAATCTTTTACTAATTTTCGATATGCTGAAAAAACATTGGCCCGTGATACAAATCCAACGTATTTTCCATCTTTAACTACCGGGAGATTATAATGAGATGTTTCGGCAAATTTCTGAGCAACCTCTTCCATCGTGGCATTTTTATCAACAAGGGTATCAGGCATATACATCAGGTTCCGGATATATACAGTATCATAATGCTCGTGTTCAAAAATAATATGCCTGATTTCGTTGATAAAAATAACACCCAGGAAATTGTTTTCATCATCAATTACCGGGAAAACGTTTCGCTGCGATTTGGCAACCAGTTTTACAAATTCTCTCAAAGTTATGTCAGGGCTGGTAGTTATAAAGTCTTTTTCAATCAGTTTTTCGATTGAAAGGCGGGACAATACTGCTTTATCCTTATCGTGTGTAATCAGTTCTCCTGTTTCGGCAAGGCGTTTTGTATAAATGGAATGAGGCTCAAACGGAATAATAGTAAGGTAAGCAACAATACTTGTAATTATTAGCGGAACAAAAAACTGGTAACCACCGGTGATTTCGGCAATAAGGAATATAGCTGTAAGTGGTGCGTGCATTACTGCAGCCATTACACCTGCCATACCGGCGAGCGCAAAATTGTTTTCAGGCAAGCGACCGTTCATAAAAAAATTCACAGCCTTACTCATAAAAAAACCTGTAACTCCGCCCATAAAAAGAGATGGAGCAAACACACCGCCTACGCCGCCACCGCCAGTGGTGGCCGACATGGCAACTACTTTAAAAATCAAAACCAGGATAAGGAAAAACAAAAGCAGGAAATAATTGCTTCCCATAGCTGAAAAAATACTTCCGTCAAGTACTTTCATCCCGTTCCCGTCTAACAGGTTATTGAGCGTGATATATCCTTCACCAAATAAAGGTGGAAATAGAAATATTAAAACACTGGCAATAGTTCCTCCTGCCAGCAACCTTACCATGCTGTTGTTTATCCGGCGGAATTGCTTTTCGATCGATAGGCTTGCCTGTGTGAAGTAAATAGAGACAATACCGCAAAGCAAACCCAGAATGGCATAAAATGGCAGGTTCTGAAGCGTAAATGGATTTGCCGTTACCTCAAATGTGAACAAAACACCGTTTCCCATAAAGAAATACGCCATAATCGCACCTGATACAGCCGAAATCAGGAGTGGGATCAGGCTTGCCATAGTAAGATCGAGCATAAGTATTTCAAGTGAGAATATTACGCCGGCAATGGGAGCCTTGAAAATTCCTGCTATAGCACCTGACGCGCCACACCCGACTAAAAGCGTAATAGTTTTATAATCAAGACGCAGGTATCGGCCCAGGTTCGACCCAATGGCTGACCCTGTTAACACAATCGGTGCCTCAAGCCCCACACTACCTCCGAAACTCACTGTTATAGTACTTGCAATCATCGAAGTGTACATGTTGTGTGCCTTAATCATACTGTTGCTCTTCGAAATGGATTGCAATATCCGGCTTATCCCATGCCCGATATTATCTTTCACCAGGTATTTGACATAGAAATAGGTAAGAAGAATGCCGGCAAATGGAAGTACAAGGTATAATAAGTTGAAACTTTTAATTGAAATAAGACCGATTACTAACGAATGACTTAGATGAACGGCATTTTTGAGTAAAACGGCAGCCAGACCGCCTATAATTCCTGTAATCAGGCTGAGTATCAATATGAAATTATGCGGAGAAATGTGTCGCAGTCTCCACGAATGAATCTTCATATAAAATTTGCTTCCGGGCATATAAATGGCAAAAATAGGAATATTTACTGAGATGTTTAGTTATCCCGGATTCAGGTATGATTTTTTCTTAGAAACAAAAAGCCTTATTTTAGTACCAATGAGTATTCGATGATCTCTAGTAATTTTGTTTTGCTCACTGGTTTTGTAACATACTCATTACAGCCTGATGTAAGTGCTTTGTTTTCATCTTCAGGGGTTACATGTGCAGTAAGAGCTATAATAGGTATATCGGGCATGAAAGTCCTGATTTGCTTTGTTGCTTCAAAGCCATCCATCAAAGGCATTTTAATATCCATAAGTACTAAGCTGATGTCCGGATGATTACGGCAGATGTCTACAGCTTCGATGCCGTTTTCGGCCCGAAGGACCTGGTATGAAGCATAAAGTAATACTATTTCAATGTATTTGAAATTGGAATCATCGTCTTCGGCAACCAGGATTAATGGTTTATTTTCTTGCTCTATTAGTTTTGGAGTATCACTAATTTTTGGAAGTGTGCGAATCGGATTTTCAGAAAAAGGAAGTGTAAAATAGAATTTTGAACCTTTACCTCTTTCGGTATCAATGCGCAGGTTGCCACCGAGTAATTTAACCAGGCCGTTCGCTATGGTAAGTCCAAGTCCGCTTCCTTCATATCCTCGTGTCGACGAAACATCGGCCTGCATAAAAGCATCGAAAATAATATTCAATGCTTCGGGCTTAATCCCGGAGCCTGTATCACTTACAGAGAATATTATTTCCGTATCATTTATTTCATAGCCAAGGGTAATTGCCCCTTTTTGAGTGAATTTAAAGGCATTGTCAAGTAAATGCGTAATTATCTTTCTAAGTTTTTCTATATCAGTATTTAGTATAACCGGATCATTAGAAATAGGTTTCAGGGTAGTTAGTTCAATATTTTTAAGTGTAGCGTTCTCAGTAAAATCATTGTATATTTCTTTGATTAATTTATCGATATTCGATGGCCGCCTGATGATTTCGAGGGTTCCTGAAACGAGCAACGAAATATCCATATAGCTGTTAATGGTATTAAGCAGACGTTTGCTGCTTTTTTTAATAACAGAAAAGAATAGTTCATGTTCTTCAGGACTTGTATCAGGGTTCAGGGTCATTTCGGTAAACCCAAGTATGCCATTCAAAGGTGTTCGTATTTCGTGTGAAATATTATTGATAAATGCTGTCTTTAACCTATCACCTGCATCTGCTTTATCAAATGCTTCCTTCATATCAAGAATTGATTTCTGGCGCTGGATGGAAAGGCTTACCTGACCGGCAATGAATTCAAGTAATTTAAGGTCATTTTCATTGTAGGTATTTGAATTATGGTAATCCTGAATAACAATGGCGCCATATGGTTTGCCATTTAAAGTTAAAGGAACTCCAAGCCAAATTTCGGAATAGGTGCCAATAAGATTAATCTCGCCGGTTTCAACAAGTTTTTTATATTCCTCATACTTAAGCATGAGTGATTTATTGTGTTTAATCACATAACCGGTCAGAGACTTTTCAGCAGGCCATTCGGAAATAGTATCTCTCTCATCGCTTTCAGAAGCCGTGGAAAGCATGTCAGTATCTTCGTGGTAAAAAGCAATATAAAAGTTTTTTGTATTTATTATTGTGCTTAATTCATTTTTAACGATTTCAAGTAATTGATTTACATCATTAGTTTCGAACACCTGCTTCGAAATATTGAATATAACATGTTGAATATCTTCTTTGTGCTTCTGCTCAGTAACATCTTCTTTTATTCCAAGGAAGTGCGCTATTTCTCCATTTGGATTTGTAATCGGCGAAATGGATGCACGTTCCCAATAGAGTTCTCCGTTTTTCCTGCGGTTATGAAACACGCCTTTCCATTCGTTGCCCGATTTTATAGTGTCCCACATTACCTCATATTCTTTGGGCGTGGTTTCATCCGATTTAAGGATACGGGGATTTACGCCGACAAGTTCCTCCAGAGTGTAACCTGATATCAGGCAGGCGGCCGGATTAGCATATTCGATTGTGCCATCGGTATCAGTAACTAAAATTGATTCAGGACTCTGTTCTACTACCTGGGACAGTTTCTGAAACTCCTGTTCAGCTCTTTTTCGCTCTGTTAAATCAACAATATGGGTAATGAAAAATTTTGGATTATTTAATTCGTCACACACCAGCGAAACGAAAACATAGGCCCAGATAATTTTTTTATTTTTCGATATATATCGTTTTTCGAACGATGCATTTTCAATTTTGCCGGCAACTATTTTCTTAAGGAATTCTACGCCGATTGTAAGATCATCAGGATGGGTTATATCATTAAAATGCAAATGTTTCATCTCTTCCTCAGTATACCCAAACAGTTTGGTGAAGGCAACATTTATTTTTTGAAAAATTCCGTCTAAGCCTATGATATTCATGCTGGTTGCTGCGTAATCAAAAGCATGTCGAAAGCGGGTCTCGCTCTCAAATAAAGCAGTTTCGGATTTCTTTTGTTCGGTTATATCTATAAATACACAATAGGTTTGCCTGAATGACCCGTCCGGATTGTACCCGATGCAACCTTCATAGGACACTATGATATACTCTCCCGTTTTCTTCCTGAGCTTAAAAAGTGTTTTTTCAAGGTATCCTCTTTTCTTAAAAGCCGGGAAATTGATTTTAAACAGCTCAACAGAGTCAGGATGCATAAAATCACCAAACCATTTACCTATTACTTCCTCCCTGGTATATCCAAGTGTTTTTCCCCACATGGGATTGATATCGATTAAACAACCATCATTGTCCAACGATTGGTATGCAATGGGTGCGTTTTCGTAAAGTGCACGGAATTTCTCTTCACTAATACGTTGGGATTCTTCTGCTTCTTCTTTCTTTTTCTTTTGTTCAAGGTTATTAAGCGCAAGTCCAAGGTCATTAGAAATTTCAATAAAAAGGGATATTTCTTCTTCATTTGTAACCAACTCGTTTGGCATCGAAACTGCAAGATACCCATGAAGTCTTTCGTGGTATTGCACTTTGCTGATGAGAGTGCCTTTATCAGGATAAAACTTATATAGGGGACAATCCTTACATTTCTGGTTGTTATGAATTGAGTAGATTTGGTTGATTTCATTATTCAAGGTCTCTAGACAGAGAGGTAAAAAGCCTTCTTTAAATTGATCAGCAAATGTTTCGGCATTTTCATCTAATCCTGCTGATGAAACATCAAGAAATGTTCCCTGCTGGTCGACAATAAGAAACCAGGCGCTTGAATATGTCCTTGTTGAAATGAGTGTCTGGCAGGTTTTCTGCAACAACTCCTCGCGGGATTCGGCCCTGACGATAAGTTGATTTACATCACGTATGGCTTTCAGAATTTCATTCAGGTGGAGTATATGTCTTTCCATCCGGTTTTTATGCAAAGCCATTTCAATGTTCGAATGTAACTCGCGTTCCTGAAAAGGTTTTAAAATGTATCCGAATGGTTCGGTTATTTTGGCACGCTCCAGAATATTGGTATCGGAAAAAGCAGTAATGTATATAACAGGTATTTGATACTTTTCCTTTATTTCAGTAGCAAGCTGAATTCCGTCTTTATTCCCTTTCAGGAATATATCCATGAGTATAAGGTCAGGTATACCTGATTTCAGGCATGTATAAAAAGCATCAGCTGACGATGCAATACCTGTGACTTGATACCCCATATTTTTGAGGGTATTTTTCAAATCTTCAGCAGTAATTCTTTCGTCTTCTACAAGCAGGATCTTAGTTTTACTCATTTCGGATACGGATTAAAAGTAATTGTAAATATAGTACCTTTTTTGTTATCAACTTCAATTTCTCCATCCAACTGTTCTGTTGCAAGGATCCGGATCAGGTAAAGACCCAATGATGATGAATCTGTAAACTGTATATCATTTGGCAAGCCTATTCCGTTATCGCCTGCGCTTATTTGCAATTTTTTATCTGGCAAGGACTTAACAGTGATAAAAATTTCAGGCCTGGGTTCGAAAATATAGTTCGTGGGAAATGCATATTTGAGGCTGTTTGAAATAATTTCATTTAATATTAGCCCACAGGGTATGGCATAGATAAGAGGAATATTTACATTCTCAATTTCTGTGTGAATTTGTATCTTTTTCTGGTCGGTGAGGTATGCCCGGAAAAGCTCAGCCAGCAGCGAACCCGAATACTCTTTTAGGTTTATCTCTGCATAGTTTCCTGTTTGATATAGTTTTTCGTGAACCAGGGCAATGGATCGTATTCTGTTTCGCGATTGCTCCAGGGTTTCTTTAATTGTTTTGTTGTCAATTTTATTAGCCTGCAGGTTAAGTAGGCTCGAAACCACCTGTAAGTTGTTTTTTACACGGTGATGTACTTCGCGAAGCAAAATTTCCTTCTCTTTCAGTGTTGCAAGAAGTAAATCTTCAGCTTTTTTGCGTTCGGTGATATCTCGGGCAACAGTGATGACCTTTTTTAATTGAGATAGCTCAAAAGTACTGCTCGAAATTTCGACAGGAAACAGGGTGCCATTCTTCTTTTTATGAAATTGTTCACCGGAAATTAGTTCGTTATCACTGTTTGTGGAATCATTCTGAGTTGGTAATGACGATAATTCTGAACCCTTCATGGTTTTTAACTCTACATCCGAATAGCCATATTGTTCTGATGCTTTACGGTTAACCTCTTCAATAAGGCCTGTATTGCCATCGGTTAAAAATATAGCATCGGGTATAGCGTTGTAAACTGCAACTTGTTTATCAAGATTAGCTTTCAGTGTGGCGGCAAGCTGAGAGGAAAGTTTTAACCGGTATCGGTTTTTAAGAAGCAATACTGCCAAAAAAAAGATTAGTAAACTTATAAGTGTACCTCCAAACAGGACAAGAATTACATCCTGGTGAAAATAAAAGGAAGAAATATCCATAGCCTTTGAAAAATATAAGGTCCAGTTTTTACCTTTAAAGACAAAGGGTAATTTCAATCTTAATATTTTCGAATCAACATATTTCTTTTTACTAATGGTTTGGCTGTCAAATAATAGCGCTTCAGGGAGTATGCTGTCATTGTCATAAATCTGCATTCGTATATTCTCTTTCAGCTTTTTTTCAGAATTACCAAGTACTCCTGACATAAAATTATTTATCCTGTATGCGCTATAAGCCCATCCTTTAATTGCTTTTCGCCGCTCAGCTATTGTATTGATGGGCATCCCTGAACGATAAACCGGAACATACATTAACGTTCCGGCCTGTATATCCTTATTGGTTTCCTGAACCAGCGTAACTTTGTCTGCCAGGGAAGCAATATTTGAATCGCAGGCCTTATTCATGGCCTTACGCCGGATTGAATCTGAATACATATCATACCCAAAAGCTTCCTTGTTACGACCCGAAAATGGCTCTATATATATAATTGTGGTATATATTCTCCGTGGTCCGGCCGGTTTAATGCTATAGTCAGGGAAACCTGATTTACGGATATTTTGTTCGTGTTTCATCAATAAGCTGCTGTCCACTATCATTGCATATCCTAATCCCTGAGACTCAGGTAGAAGTACTTGTATTTTCTGATTGGTAAAAAAAACATTCCACTCTTGTCGCGTAACTGTATCGCTGGCTTCGATAAAAGCGGCGCCGGTTCTGAGTACTGCTTCATGTGCATAGAGCCTGGCATTCACATTGGCCTTAATATCACTACATTCGAACGAAAAGTCTTGCAGGGCGTTTCTTTCAATTTCTTGTTTGGTATTATACGTGTAAATACCTGTTAAGGTCAATGCAACGAATAGAATTATCCATGCACTTATTAAATTAATGATTGATTTTGACTTTATTTTATGCCCTGAATCAGGCTTTGTTTCTGTCATATATTAATAATTGATAGTAGGATTTCCAAAGATAGAGAATTATAAATGGCAGACTGAAATTTTTCATTCTTGCTACCTTATTTCAATAGGAGACAGAGGAAATTTCGAAAAACTAAGCTGAAATTTAAACAGTCCCTGAAATAATCCATTTTGATTATACTATACAATTCAGGTATTGAAAAAATATCAAATTTTAGTTTGATCTTACATTTCTGAACTCGTTAAGTTATTATTCCCGATAAAAAATTTGTAAAGTTATTTTACTTACTATTAAACCTTTTACAAGGTATGATTATTATCGAATATAATACAGTACTTTTACATAAAGATTCTTCCGGTCAGTTTGAAATACCAACATAAAGCAGAGTTTGAAAATATAATTTTTTTAGCATACTTATACGGTCCGGCCCATGGGACAATTTGAGCAACGTTAAAATGCTTTTGGCTAAAGTGATGCGTTTACAAGTTGAATGCAGCTTTTAAAAACTTTATAGTCAAAATTCCCTATCCGCTTTTTGTTTTAGCAAGCTAAAAAACTGAAAAGTTGTGGTTACATTTATTAACCCCTGGTTATTAATCTATGCAAGGGTATAAATATAATGCTTTGAACATGGAGAAAGATATAACGGAAGAGTTCCGATAACTTCTTCAAATCCGGGAAACGGTAGTATGAAAAAAAATATTCAATAGCTTGCAAATAAATCAATATGAAATCTGCTGCTAAAATTAAAACACCTGTAAGCAATTTGAAAGAGGGTACTCAATTCAGCGACATTTTCGACCAGGAAGACATTCAGCGTTTACAGGATGCTTTTTCAGATGCTACCGGAGTAGCATCAATCATTACGTTGCCTGATGGAAAACCTATAACCCGACAAAGTAATTTTTGCCGTTTATGCGATGAATATTTACGGAAGAATGACCATAGTTTGCCTGAATGTATGAATGCCATTGCCGTATCAGAAGTACAAGACTTTGCAAACGCGGTTATTCGGCATTGCAGGTGCGGAGGTATGTATAATTTCAGTGTCAGAATAACAGTAAGCGGGATACATCTGGGTAACTGGATAATCGGACAGGTTCGTAGTGAGGAAACAGATGAAAAGAAACTGTTACAGTATGCTGACGAGTCAGGTGTTAACAGGCAGGATTTCCTGGAAGCTTTCGGCGAAGTCAGTGTTATGTCAATTGAACAGTTTAAAAAGGTGGCGAAAATGCTTTCAATATTCGTGCGCGATCTTTCTGAGAAAGCATATAATAACCTTCATTTAAAAATGCGCATAGCTGAGTCGGAAAAAACTATGCAGCAAATGCAGCAAGCTGCTGAAAATATTTCTGTTACACTCAATTCCATTGGTGATGCTGTAATAACTACTGATCATAAAGGACTGATTAGCTCTATAAACCCTGTAGCTGAAAACCTTTGTGGCTGGATTGAAACTGAAGCTATCGGTAGACCGCTATCTGAGGTTTTTAAGATTATTAGTGATAAGACCAGTGAGCCTGTCGAAGATCCTGTAAACCAGGTTTTGCGAAGCGGCAAAATTGTTGGACATACAAATCATACAATTCTGATTTCCCGCAACGGGAAAGAATACCAGATATTTGATAGTGCAGCACCTATCAAAAATAGAGATGGAAGCATTCGGGGCGTGGTTTTAGTTTTTTCAGATGTTACTGAAAAGTATATAGCTCAAAAAAAAGTTGAAGAAAGCGAAACAAAATTCAGGAATGTTTTTGAAAATTCAGTTAATGGGAAATCTATAACCACTTTAGACGGAAAGTTGAAAACTAATAAAGCTTTCCGCCAGATGTTAGGCTACACCGAAAATGAATTAGCAGATCGGAATTGGAGAGAAATTACCCACCCGGATGATATCAGCCAAAATGAGAAAATTACTTCTTTAATACTTACTGGTGAAAAAACTACTGCACGTTGGGTGAAAAGATATATTCATAAAAATGGAAACATAATTTGGGCTGATATTAATACTACATTACAACGTGATAAAGATGGAAATCCAGAATATTTTATTACAGCAGTCAACGATATCAGTGAACGTATTCAGATTGAAGAAACTCTGCAGAAGGAACGCTTGCTGTTTCGCACCATTATCGACAATATTCCGGATTCAATTTATTCGAAGGACTTGTATGGCCGCAAAACTCTGGCTAATACTGCTGAAGTTCATTTATTAAGAGCACCATCAGAGGCTGAGGTTATAGGTAACGATGATTTTTCATTTTACCCAAAGGAGGTGGCCGAA
Source organism: Bacteroidales bacterium (assembly GCA_038322655.1). GTDB lineage: Bacteria > Bacteroidota > Bacteroidia > Bacteroidales > UBA4417 > UBA4417. The sequence continues at coordinate 54,941 of JBBQGD010000001.1, forward strand.
AGATATAAAGCGGACGATCAGTCAGTGCTGACAACAGGTTTGCCTATACTTAACCGTGAAGAATGTATATATGATAATCAAGGTCATAGAAAATGGCTGCTATCCTCAAAAATTCCTTTAAGGGATAAAGACAACCGGGTTATCGGTCTGGCAGGTATCGGACGCGATATTACTGAGCGCAAACTGGCAGAGGAAGCTGTGAATGAAAGCGAGGAAAAATACCGCTTGATTTTCGATAACTCGCCTTTGGGAATATTATCATTTGATGATAAAGGCGTTATAGTTGCCTGCAATAATAGTTTTGCTGATATTATTGGTACAACTGTTGAAAAATTGGTGAACCTCAATATGCTTGCCCTCGCCGACAAAAAAATGGTTTCGTGTATAGAACTGGCACTAAAAGGGAACATTGGATTGTATGAGGATGTTTACCAGTCAGTTATCTCAAAAAAGAGAGTGCCGGTCAGAGCGTTATTTACACCAATCAAAATTGGTGAAAAGCAATTTCGTGGTGGTGTGGGAATTATTGAAGATATAACTGAACGAAAGCGTGCTGAAGAGGCTTTACTTGTGAGTAAAGAAAAGTACCGGGCTATTTTTGAAAATATACAGGACGTTTTTTACCAAACCGATCTTGAAGGAACAGTCCTCGAAATAAGTCCTTCCATAAAGTACTTTGGTGAGTTTGAAAGTGCTGATATAATTGGAAAGAATGTTTCTCAGTTATATTATAATCCCGACGAGAGAGAATTTTTTTTATCAGAAATAAAAAAAAGAGGCGATCTCAGAGACTATGAGGCAATATTAAAAACCAAAACGGGCACTAAAATATATGTGTCGGTAAACGCTATTTTAATACCTGATGCCGATGGAAAGCCACATCATATTGATGGAGCGATAAGAGATATTACGACACGAAAAAAAGCTGAAATGGCTTTGCAGAAAAGTGGGTCTGTATATCGTAACCTGGTTCAGAGAATGCCCGATGGCGTTTATAAAAGTACTCCTGAAGGTAAATTTGTTGATGTTAATCCCGCCATGGTGAGGATGTTGGGCTACTCAAGTAAAGAAGAACTTATGGCCATTGATATTAAGAAAGAATTGTATTTTGATCCAACAGACCGCGAAAGCCTGGTATTGCAGGAACAACTGGAGGAAATGGGAGTTTACCGCCTGAAAAAGAAAGACGGATCCGAAATCTGGGTCGAAGATCATGGTTGGTACACTAAGGATGAAAAAGGGAAAATAAATTTCCATGAAGGGATAATGAGGGATATAACCGAGCGCTACCGGGCAGATAAAGCGCTTCGGGAGAGTGAAGACCAAAACCGGGCCATACTGCAAACTGCTATGGATGGATTTTGGATGGATGATCAAGAAGGGAATCTGCTTCAGGTTAACGAAACTTATTGTCGCATGAGCGGATATAGTGAGCAGGAATTGCTTTCAATGAAGATATTCGATTTTGATGCTCTTGAAAATGAGGAGGATTTAAGAGCTCACAATAGTAAAATTATTGAACAGGGCGAATCCAGATTCGAAACAAAGCACTTGCGAAAGGATGGAAGCATTTTTGATGTAGAAGTAAGTGTAAAGTACCAGCCTATAAACGGAGGCCGATTTGTAACATTTTTACATGATATCACCGAGCGTAAGAAAGCTGAAACAGCATTGCAGAAAAGCGAAAAATTATTTCAAACCCTGGCTGAAGCTTCTCCTGTCGGGATATTTAAAACAAGACCTGATGGATACACTACCTATGTGAATCCAAAATGGACTGAGTTCTCAGGTTTGTCCTTCGAAAATGCGTTGGGTGATGGTTGGTTAGATGCTGTTCACCCTGATGATAAAACTAAAGTGGGTGATGGATGGCAACTGGCGACCAGGAACCTGAAATCATCATATTCCGAATACCGGTTTCTTAGACCTGACGGAACAAATGTTTGGATTATCGGGCAGGCCATTCCTGAGATGAACCCGGAAAATGAAATCATAGGTTATATTGGTACTATCAGTGACAACACTGAACGTAAACTTGCTGAAGAAGCATTAAAGGAAAGTGAACGGTTTTTGAAGGAAACACAGAATATTGCTAATCTGGGCACATATAACCTGGATATTACAACAGGAAAGTGGACCAGTTCCGAAATTCTAAACAGAATATTTGGCATCGATACTGATTATGACAGATCATATGAAGGATGGACTTCAATAATTCATCCTGAATGGCAAAAAATAATGACTGATTATTTTAATTTGGAAGTGATAGGACAAAAAGTCAATTTCGATAAAATATATAAAATTATAAGGCATAATGACAAAGAGGGACGTTGGGTTCATGGAATTGGTAGGTTAAAACTTGATCAGAACAACCATCCACTTACATTGTTGGGTACTATACGTGATATTACGCAACAAAAGCAATCGGAACAGGAATTATTGAATGCCAAAGAAAAGGCAGAAGAAAGCGACAAGTTAAAATCAGCTTTCCTTGCAAATATGAGCCACGAAATCCGTACACCCATGAACGGTATACTTGGTTTTGCCGAGTTGTTGAAAACTCCTGATCTTTCTGGTGCAGAACAAATGGAGTATATCCGCATTATTAAAAAGAGTGGTGAGCGTATGCTCAATATCATTAATGATATTGTTGATATCTCAAAGATTGAATCCGGACTTATGCAGGTTAATGTTTCGGAAACCAAAGTGAATGAACAAACTGATTTTATTTATACTTTTTTTAAGCCTGAGGTTGAGATAAAAGGAGTGAGGTTGATCCGCAGCAATGGGCTGCCCGATGACAGGGCTATCATTGCAACTGACAAAGAAAAAATATATGCCATACTCACCAATCTGGTAAAGAATGCCATAAAATTTACAAGTAAAGGCTCCATTGAATTCGGGTATGTTAAAAAGGGAGAATTTCTTGAGTTTTATGTTAAAGACACAGGTCATGGCATTCCGGCTGACCGGCAGAAAGCCATATTTGACAGGTTTATACAAGCCGATATAGCCGATAAGCTTGCTTTCCAGGGTGCAGGGCTGGGTTTATCCATTTCTAAAGCTTATGTCGAAATGCTGGGGGGTAAAATATGGGTTGAAAGTAAAGAGGACAAAGGCTCTGCATTTTATTTTACTATTCCCTTTACTACTGAATCAGAACAGAATTCCTCAATTGATACTGATATGTTAAAAAAAGAAGACAAGCAGATTAAGAAGCTCAAGATTTTAATTGTTGAAGACGATGAAACATCCGAAATGCTCATTTCGATAGCAGTCAGAATGGCAGGCCGTGAAATTCTGAACGTAAAATCAGGAATTGAAGCTATTAAAACCTGCCGCAATAACCCCGACATTGATTTAATTCTTATGGATGTAAAAATGCCTGAAATGGACGGTTACGAAGCAACAAGACAAATTCGTCAATTCAACAAAGACGTTTACATTATTGCGCAAACCGCTTTTGGGTTAGTTGAGGAAAGACAAAAGGCATTAGATGCCGGTTGTAATGATTACATCTCCAAACCCCTTGATATAGCCCTTCTCAGGATGTTGATCCTGGAGCAATTTGACCCTGAAAACCAGAGCAGAAACTCCACTGGATTAAAATAACCCAGGTTTTTCTTTTTTCTCATATTGTAAATATGGAGAAATGAGATAATATAACCCAATATTCCTCTTATGCAAAAAATGAGAAAAGCTATTCGATTTATTTTCGCTGATGATGAGGATTTCTCACTTGAGAACCGCCTTTTTTTATCTTCAGTTATAGTCGGGATACTTACGAGTTTTACAGGATCAATATTTAATTTTATACTGGTTACTTCCCTCACTGCTGTGATTATTCCTTTGTTGCTGACGGTATTGCTGTTAGTCATTTATTATTTTGCAAGGTTTAAAAAAATAATTGAACCTATAATGATTCCTATTATACCCCTTGCGTTCGTTGCAATTTCAACAATATGGGTTTTTAACGGCGGAATAAACGGTTCAAATATTATGCCTGCTTTTGTGATTTTAATTCTTGGATTAATAGTATATCCTGATAAACTCAAGAAATATGTCATTCTGCTCTTTATAACGCTTTTTGGATTTGTGTACATTCTCCAGTTATACCGGCCTGACTTAATAGTGAACTTCACTTCGCAAACAGAACGTTGGATTGATTCACTATTTACCCTGATGTATACCTCATATTTTATTTTTTTAATTATAAAATATGTTCACAAACAATACACTGCCGAAAGGTTTAAATCCGAAGAAAGCGAAAGGAAATACCGTGAATTATTCGAAAATTCACCTGATGCCATTGCTATTTATATGGATGGGAAACTTCAGGTTGTAAATAAGGAAAGCATGCGATTAATGGCAGCATCGAGTGCAGACGAATTAATAGGTAAACCGGTAATGCAGTTTGTACATCCGGATTTTCGCGCTATGGTCGGTATGCAAATGAAAAAAGCAGTAGACAAAAAAACGATTTTACAAGCCGTCGAAGAAAAATTTATACGACTTGACGGTTCAATCGTTGATGTCGAAGTGAAAGCCATGCCAATCACCCTTGATACTAAACCGGCAGTGCAATTAATAATCCGCGATATTACTGAGCGTAAACTAATTGAAAATGCAGTAAGAGAAAGCGAGGAGAAATACCGTATTTTATTCAGGGATTCGCCGGATGCTTATCTGATAATTTCAGATGGAATTTTTGTTGACTGTAATAAAGCAACAGAGATATTGATGCGGGCCGACAGAACACAAATTATTGGAAAGTCACCTAATGCACTATCTCCTGAATTTCAACCTGATGGAAAAACTTCAGCGCAAAAAGTGAAAGAAAAGATAAGTGAGGCCTTTCTGTCGGGTAAAATCTCTTTTGAATGGTTGCATAGCCGGCCCGATGGTTCAGATCTATTTGTTGAAGTATCTATTGCAGCTATAATGCAGGACGGCATGCAAGTTTTGTTTACCACATGGCGTGATATAAGTGAACGAAAAACAATAGAAAAAGAATTATTTAAACTCCGGAATGCAATTAACAGATCCGGAGAAATTGTTTTTATGACGGATAAAAAAGGGGTTTTTACATTTGTTAATCCCGGATTTACTACTGTTTATGGGTATACAGCAAGCGAAGTTATTGGGAAGCAAACGCCGCGTATTCTTAACAGCATTATTAAGAATAGTGATGTGAATAAAATATTCTGGAATACCTTGTTGCAAGGTCAGGATGTTAAAGGGGAAAGTAAGAATAAAAACAAAGATGGTTCTATTATTGAAATTGAGGGATCAGCAAATGCAATTTTTGATGAAAATAAGAATCTTATTGGTTTTCTGGGAATTCAACGCGACATTACCGAACGTAAACATGCACAAGATGACTTGATAAAAAGTGAGAACTTTTTAAAAGAAGCCCAGATTATCGCCAGCCTTGGAATTTATACCTTAGATTTAGCCTCCGGTTATTGGGAAAGTTCCGAAATTCTTGATACTATTTTTGGAATTAATGCTGATTATGATAAATCAGTTGAAGGATGGACTTCGGTTATACATCCTGATTGGCAAAAAATAATGAGCGAATATTTTAGCCAGGAAGTAATTGGCAGAAAAGCCGATTTTGATAAAGAATATAAAATCATCCGGCAAAATGATGGTGAAGAGCGTTGGGTTCATGGAATCGGAAGACTCAAATTTGATGAAAACCAGAATCCGGTTTCCATGGTGGGTACCATTCACGATATTACCGATCGAAAAAATACAGAACAAGAGCTAACTAAAGCCAAGGAACATGCCGAGGAAAGTGACCGCCTTAAATCTGCTTTCCTGGCCAATATGAGTCACGAAATCCGTACCCCGATGAATGGCATTCTCGGATTTGCAGAACTTCTAAAAATGCCTGGCCTTACCGGTGAGAAACAACATGAATATATTGGCATTATCAAAAAAAGCGGCGAGCGCATGTTGAACATTATCAACGATATTATTGATATTTCTAAGATTGAATCCGGCCAGATGCAGGTTTTAATTTCGGAGGCTAATATAAACGAGCAGATTGATTACCTGTATGCTTTTTTTAAGCCTGAGGCAGAAAATAAAAACATTCAGCTGAGTTGCCGGTGTGGCTTGCCTACTGACGAGAGCATTATTAAAACAGACAAGGAAAAAGTATTTGCCATACTTACAAACCTGGTGAAAAATGCCATTAAATACACAGATTCAGGTACAATTGAATTTGGATATGGTTTAAAAACAGAAGTGCTGGCATCCGGTGATGAAGTATTGCCAAACGTACTCCAGTTCTATGTGAAAGATACCGGTATAGGCATTCCGGGCGACAGGCAACAAGCTATCTTCGACCGTTTTATCCAGGCTGATATTGCCGATACACGTGCTTTCCAGGGCGCTGGCCTGGGATTGTCAATATCTAAAGCATATATTGAAATGCTTGGGGGTGGAATTTGGGTTGAAAGCGAAGAGGGCAAAGGATCAACCTTTTATTTTACTATTCCTTACAATCATGTTCTAAAAGTAAAACCTGTTGAGGCTGCTATTTCTTCACAGCAAGAAACTGTGGATAAGACAAAAAAAATAAAAGTACTGGTTGTTGAAGATGATAAAACTTCTGTGATGCTGCTTTTGCTGCTTTTAAAAGAATTCAGCAGGGAAACACTGGTAGTATCAACAGGTACCGATGCTATTGAGGACTGTCGCCTCTACCCGGATATTGACCTTGTGATGATGGATATTAAAATGCCGGTAATGGACGGGTACGAGGCTGCCAGGCAAATACGTCAATTCAACAAGGATATTGTTATCATAGCACAAACGGCTTATGGACTGAGCGGTGATGAAGATAAGGCTATTGCTGCGGGTTGCAACGATTATATAACAAAGCCGTTGGACATCATCACTTTTAAGGGATTAATACAGAAATATTTTAAATAATAGCTTGAAATGGCGGACTACGAAAACAAAACTAAAGCAGAACTCATAAAGGAGTTAGAGGAAATTCAAAAGGAATATAAAACATTAAATGCTTCACATAAAATACATAACTTACATTCGATCAAGCAAGTTGAAGGAACTTTAAAAGAGGGTGAAGCATGTTTTAACAAATTTCTCGGAAATAATTATGCGATAATTCTTTTTGTCAACCCTGCTAACAACCGGATCGTTTTTGCAAATGATTCAGCAATTCAATTTTATGGTTGGGAAAAGGAAGAATTGTTGCAAATGACTATTGATCAGATCAACACTTTAACTCCGGATGAAATAAGACTCAAAATAGCAGAAGCCATAAAGAAAAAACAGAATTATTTTGTTTTCAGACATCAGGTTGCCGATGGAAGTATTCGCGATGTGGAAGTTTTCCAAAATAAACTCGAGGTGAATAACGAAATCATTTTTTCACTCATAGTTCATGATATTACTGCTCGCGTACTGGCCGAAGAAGAAATCACAAACAAGGAATTGCAATTAAAGCAGATTATTGATTCTGCAGGTGATGCCATGTTTCTGGCTGATTTTGAAACTCAGCGGATAATCATGGTAAACAGGTTGGCTTGCGAAAGCCTGGGATATTCAAATGAAGAATTATTAAATAAAAAGATTATTGAAATAAGTTCAAATTATAAAACCGAAGTTGAAATTGCAGCAATATGGCATAAAATGAAAATCGGGAAACCAATAACCATTAAAAGTATTCATAAACGCAAAGATGGAAGTGCTTTCCCTGTTGAAGTGCGGAGTAGTTTCCTTATTCAAAATGGCAAAAAGACCATTCTTGGGTTTGCCCGCGATATTTCAGATCGTTTAAGAAATGAACAATTACTGAAAGCCAATGAATTCAAATTCAGGACATTTGCTGATTTTACTATTGATTGGGAGTATTGGGAGAATGAAAATAACAGTATCAGCTATATGTCACCTTCCTGCCTGAAAATGACGGGTTACACGCAGGATGAATTTATTTCTGATCCTTCCCTGTTAGAAAAAATTATCCATCCTGATGATCGGAATTTTTCAACTGTACATCATTTTATGACATGTAAATTTGAAAACAGGGATATGATTAATACTATGGAATTCCGGATTATCAGGAAGGATGGTTCTGTTATAAACATTTTTCACATCTGCAGACCGATTTTTGATGATGATCAGAAATTTGTCGGTCGTCGTATAACAAACAGAGATATAACAGAAAGAAAGGTTAAAGATAAGGCATTGCGTGAAAGTGAGGCTCTTTACCGCAATCTGGTCGAAGTTCTGCCTGATGGCATTTACAAAAGTACGCACAATGGTGTTTTTGTTGATGTTAATCCGGCAATGGTTAACATGCTGGGGTATGATAGCAAAGACGAATTAATGGCAATTGATATAAAATCCCAATTATATTTTGAGGTTGAAGATCGTGAAGACGTTGAATTAAAAGAAAACATTTTGGAAATAGGGACCCATCGGATGAAGAAAAAAGATGGTTCCGAAATCTGGGTCGAAGACCGTGGATGGTTAACCTCGGACAAAACCACAAACATAATTTATCATGAAGGTATTATGCGCGATGTTACTGATCGCAGAAAAGCTGAGGAACAACTTACCAAGCTCTCGACTGCTATTGAACAAAGCCCCGTTTCTGTGGTAATTACTGATACCAATGGGAATATTGAATATGGCAATCCAAAAGTTGCTGAAGTGACAGGTTACAAACTTGAAGAAATAATTGGTAAAAATACCCGGATATTCAATTCAGGGGAAAAACCAAAAGCTGAATATCAAAATCTCTGGGCTACAATATCTTCAGTCAAAGTATGGTCGGGCGAATTTCATAACCGCAAAAAAAATGGCGAATTATACTGGGAGCAGGCATCCATATCTCCTATTCTCAATGAAGAAGGTGGAATTACCCATTATCTGGCTGTAAAAGAAGATATAACCGAAAGAAAAAGAGCTGAACAAATACAACAAACCATATATACAATTTCAAATGCAGCGCTGACATCCATTGAATTAGATGAATTAATTAAAATCATCAGCATTCAACTTGGCAAACTGCTCGATACATCCAATTTTTATATCGCCTTCTACAACGAAGATAGCGGCATGCTTTCCACCAAGTTCGAGAATGATGAAAAAGACCTCATTGATTCATGGTCAGCTGAAAAGTCAGTAACGGGTTATGTTATCAGGAATCAGAAATCGCTGCTTGCATTTGATACGGATATAACAAAACTACTCGAAGCCGGTGAAATAGACATGATAGGCACTCCTTCAAAAGTCTGGTTGGGGGTCCCGCTATTTATTGATAAAAAAGTAATTGGTGCTGTTGTAGTCCAGGATTATGAGAACAGGGATGCATACAATGAACAGGATAAAATGATGCTTGAATTTATTGCTGACCAGATTAGTATGGCTATTCATCGAAAAAAAGCAGAGGAAGATTTAATTTCTGCACTTGAAAAAGCTGAAGAAGCAGATCGTTTAAAGTCCGCTTTCCTTGCCAATATGAGCCACGAAATCCGGACCCCCATGAATGGGATCCTTGGTTTTGCTGAGTTGCTCAAAATGCCTGGTCTTACTGGAAACCAGCAGCAAGAGTATATTGATATTATAAAAAAAAGTGGCGAACGTATGCTTAATATCATAAATGATATTATTGATATTTCGAAAATAGAGTCAGGATTGGTTGAGATTCTGAATAAAGAATCGAATATAAATGAGCAAATTCAATTTATTTATAATTTTTTTGAACTTCAGGCTAAAAGTAAAGGAATCAAGTTGAATTTTACTAACAAATTTGCAGCACACGAAGTCATTATTTTTACCGACCAGGAAAAACTTTATGCCATACTTACAAACCTGGTTAAAAATGCCATTAAATATACTGACCGAGGTTCGATAGAATTAGGATTTGAAATTATAACTCTGAAGCCTGCTGAACCCGTGCTTGAATTTTATGTAAAAGATACCGGAATCGGTATTCCTGTTGACAGACAAAAAGCGATTTTTGATCGTTTTATCCAGGCCGATATTGCCGATACCAGGGCCTTTCAGGGAGCCGGGTTAGGCTTGTCGATTGCTAAAGCATATGTTGAAATGCTTGGAGGCAAAATGTGGGTCGAAAGCGAAGAAGGCGCCGGTTCAACATTCTATTTTACTATTCCTTATAATCCTGTTCAGAAAGTAAAAACGCTTGTACAAGATTCAGCTCTGCCTGCCGGGGAAAGAGATGAGGTTAAAAAACTGAAGGTATTGATTGTAGAAGATGATGAGATATCTGTTATGCTGCTGATGCTGATGTTGAAACCGTTCAGCAGGAAAACTTTAATAACAGATACAGGAGTTGAAGCTATCGAGATTTGTCGGAGCAACCCGGATATCGACCTGGTTTTAATGGACATCAAAATGCCTGTAATGGACGGGTACGAAGCCACCAGGCAGATACGGAAATTTAATAAAGAAGTAGTTATTATTGCACAAACAGCCTATGGACTGAGTGGTGACGAGGAAAAGGCGATGGCAGCCGGAAGCAATGGTTATATTGCGAAGCCACTGGATCTATCTGTTTTAAAGGGACTGATACAATCACATTTTGATAATATCAGTTGATAATAAAATTAGTATACTGCTTCTATGCACTAAATAATACGTTTTATTTTTTATGAGCATGACGTGCTTTAAACAAACTCCACTATTCCTGTTGAAAAGGGCCGATTTAGGATTCAGTGATCGATTAATAATAGAACCTCATTTTTCAATCCGGTATCTTCTTATACCAATCGAATTGACTTTTTAATTTTTTCTTTTCTATCAGGGTTAAATGAAATACAAATATGGAAGCTTTTATGATAATGAATGAAGTGTAAAATGAAATGAACTTCCTTTTTCTTCTTCACTTTCGGCCCATATTTTCCCACCTTGTTTTTCAACCAACTCCTTGCACATTATCAGCCCAAGTCCTGATGAAAGCTCACCTTCAGTGCCTTTGCGGTTTATTTTTGCCGAAAGGCTGAATAAATTTTCAAGTATAGCTTTGTTCATACCTATACCATCATCTTTAACTGAAATTGTAACGTTGGATGCTTCAGTTTCCTTAGCATTTATTTCAATCTGGCCTCCTTTTGGGGTGAATTTTATTGAATTTGATATCAGGTTCCTTAAGATTGTTTCAGTCATTTGGTTATCCACCATTACATTGATAGTATCCGGAACGTTATTTACCAGGGTTATTTTCTTCGCTTTGGCAGATTCCTGGAGCAGGTTAATGCATTTTTGAACCGGTTTATTCAGTACAATTGTTTGAGGGTTGTAAATGCTGTTCCCCCGCTGAAGTTGCGACCACTCAAGCAATCCCTGGAGTAACTGAACTATACTGCTGGCTGAAGTATGAATGGATTGTGCGATTTCCCTGATATGGTCCTTTGAAAAACTATCTATTTCAGCCGTTATCATTCCGGTTAATCCAAGAATCCCATTCATAGGGCTTCGTAGATCATGCGAAACAATTGAAAATAATTTATCCTTTTCAACATTAAGCTTCTCCAGGCTTTTGTTTTTATTGATAATTTCTCTTTCAGCCAGTTTGCGGGCCGAAATATCTGATAGAATTACAGCAAAATGATTTTCACTGGATTGATATATTTCAGCTGTATAAAATATTTTCAACTCACGCGAATACGACTCAAAATGAACAGGCTTTCCCGTTATTGCAACTTCAGTATATTTCTGTATAGTTTTTTGGGATATGGTTGGAACAACTTCCAGAATTGTTTTGCCAAGCACATTTTCTTTTCTGAAGCCGGTTAGTTGTTCATATTTTTCATTTAAGTACGTAAACCGGTAATTATATGGTTTACCTTCATTGTTAAAGACAATTTTATGAACTGCAAGGCCCTGGTTCATGTTGGTAACCAGCGACCGGAACTGAAGTTCACTCGAAGCAAGCTCATCCAGAAGTTCAGTATTGTCTTCCTGGTCTTTCAGTATCTTACCGATAATTAATGTAGCCAGGGGGTAAATGCCAAGTATAGTGAAAGTCAAGGTTTTAAAGGCAATAATCCGCATTCCGGAAGGAATAGTAATTAAAAGTATAAGCATGGCCAGATGCACTACCAGCCCAAATATATACAGATTAACTGTAGTTATGGGTTTATGCATTTTCTGCTTTCTATAGTAAAAAATCAAACCGATAAGGTATGATGAAACTATAACTGAAACTCCTGTTATCAATCCTCCTCCACCCAGGTAAACCCGGTAAAGTAACGCAATAAGTGTCGCAATCAGCCCGGCAACAGGACCAAAGAAGAGTGTACACAGGCTTAGAACCACACTACGTCCATCGAAAATAATTCCGACTGAAAGCTCAAATGGATTAAGCATTCCGATTAAAGCAACTGCACCGAAAAGCAGGCCTTGCGAAATGATCCCGGGTATCGTTTTCCGCTTCCAGTATGTAACAATAAATCCTGATAATGTGCTTACCGCAATAAGTAGCGATAATTTAAATATAAGCTCGATAATTATCATTGAATGTAGTTTGAAGTTGAGTATTCAGGCAATCAAATATCCTGATAGCGGTGTTTAGACGGATTGTGATTTTTTTTTGTCACTTTTTTGTAAATTTACACTTTCATTCAACCTCACCAGAAAGTAAACATAAGGTAAGAATGATTTTAAGCAAACTGTTTTTGGAATTTCAACAGCCACAGTTAAATTATTGTGATTGAGGTAAGGTAAAATTAAATGTACTTCCTTGCCCTTCAGTACTGTCGGCCCATATTTTTCCACCCTGCTTTTCAACAAACTCTTTACAAAGAATCAGTCCCAGTCCTGTTGACGGCTCGCCTTCGGTACCTTTCCTGTTTATGTTTTCAGTAAGTATAAAAAGTTTGCTATGTATATCCGGATTCATTCCTATGCCGTAGTCTTTCACTGAAACCTGCAATATATTATTTTCGGTTTTAGCAGCTGATATTTCTACAATACTGTTTTTAAAAGAAAATTTGATGGCATTCGAAATCAAATTCCTTACAGTGGTTTCAAGCATATGTATATCTGCAAATACTACATGATGATCAGCAATATTGATTTGAAGTTCAATCCCTTTTTTATTGGCAGCATCTTTCATCAGCTCAATGCTTTTATTCAACGACGTCTTAAGAAACATGGGCTGCGGTTCGAATTTAATTTTACCGCGCTGCATTTTTGACCATTCGAGCAGGTTTTCGATCAGCCGGTAAATATTGACCGCCGACGAACGCATTGTAGTTGCTATTTCTTTAAGCTCGAATGCTGATAAACTCTCAATATCCTCAGCCATTATACCTGTCAGGCCAAGGAATCCATTCATAGGACCCCGCAGGTCGTGGGCAATAATGGAAAAGAACTTGTCTTTTTCAGCACTGCTTGCATTGAGTAATTCATTTTTCAACCTCAGTTCTTCTTCTGATTTTTTACGCTGGGTAATTTCTTTCGAGATACAGGTAACCCACAAAATATCACCCCTTATGTCTTTTATCGGGTCAGCCATAGTGATGTAATAATTCTCTTCTCCCAGTGGATTAACAACCTTTACTTCAATTTCACCTTTTTCTCCTGTTTGGAATACTTTCCGCACTAGCCTGAGCCTTTTTTCAGCTTCATCATGTGGAAAAATATCAAAAGGAGTTTTGCCTATTATTTCCTCAGGTTTTTTCCCGAACTGAACCGCAAAAGCATCATTTACAAACCTGTACGATTCATCTGGATTAAAACTAAAAATCGGGTCGCTGGAGTACTGAACAAGTAAGCGGTATTTTTCTTCACTTATCCGCAATGCTTCTTCCGCTTTTTTGCGTTCGGTCATTTCGCGACCGACAGCAATTACAACTTTTTGTCCGAACCACATGCCTGGGGTAAGGCTTATTTCTTTTGGGAAAACCGAACCGTCTTTTCGTAAACCCCAAAATTCGAATCTAACTGTCTTTCCGTTGTATGCTTCCTTTATATAACTGATAGTCTGATCCAGATCGTTTAAGCCGGGTGCAGATAAAAACCCTGGATTTTTACCAATAAAATATTCCTTGTCATAACCATACAATCTTTCAGCAGCAGCGTTAACATCCAAAAAATGTCCTTCTTTGTCCATAATATAAATAGCATCGTTCAGGCTGTTGATTATTCCCTTGTACGTGCTTTCAGATAATGTAAGTTTTGATTCAGATTCTTCAGCTTTCATAAAATCAGATACTAGTAATTAGACACATGGATATCAATATAAAATTGACCAGTAGGAAAACTGGCCTTATCAAAACTATTTTTTCCGGAACAAACACATTCATCCGTTGATGGAGAAAAGACATACTCCTTCTGCGTCACCGGAAATCGTGACTATCTCTTCTGAATCAATGCTCAAATAGCATTTTTTCTTACCTCAACACCCTCATATCCAAATACAATCCTGAAGTAATCATCATCCTGGTAAACCCTGATTAGTAAAGTTATTTGCATTTACATGCACTTTACTTCAAGCTAATTCCAATTGGAGGTCATTCAAAAAAGTATTTGAACGAATACAATTACCATGATGTAGGTTTACAGCTCAAATAAATAACATCAGTGGCAAAAGTCAAATTTATTTAGAGTTCAAATATAATGAATGTTCTTTGTAATAAAACACAAATAATTTCAAAATAAAATTCGAGTATTTTAAAAACCTGCTAACAGTATAAAAATTCTGTTTCAATGTATTTCCAGAGTAATAGAACATCTTCAGGTAATACGCAAATGAAAATGATTGTATTTATCATCCTTGCCTAATGAAGAAGGTTAAATTGTTGTTGATTATTTCTGTATAACTTATCACCTTACCGGGGAATCGTCATATCAAAATTCTGTAATTTTGCATTCGAAACAGGAGATATATGAAGATTATCACTTATAATGTCAATGGAATACGGGCTGCAATAAGCAAAGGCTTACTTGAATGGCTGCAAGCTACCAACCCGGACATAGTTTGCTTTCAGGAAATAAAAGCCCAGGTCGAACAGATTCCAGTGATTGAGTTCGAAGCTTTAGGCTACCATACTTATTGGTTCCCGGCTGAAAAGAAGGGGTATAGCGGTGTTGCCATATTATCCAAAACTGAGCCAGATAAAGTTGTGTATGGGATGGGTATCGAAAAATATGATTTTGAAGGACGGCTTATCCGCGCCGATTATGGCGATAAAAGTGTGATTTCGGTATATCACCCTTCAGGGACAACCGGTGATCATAGGCAAGCTTTTAAAATGCAATGGCTTGCTGATTTTCAGAACTACATTCTTGAATTAAAAAAAACACGTCCAAACCTTATAATTTCAGGTGATTATAACATATGTCACCGTGCAATCGACATCCATGACCCGATTCGCAATGCCACCAGCAGTGGCTTTCTCCCCGAAGAACGCGAATGGGTGACCGGATTCCTTAATTGCGGATTTATCGATTCGTTCAGGTATTTTGTGAAGGAGCCTCATCATTATACCTGGTGGAGCTATCGTTCCGGCGCCCGCAGCAGAAACCTTGGCTGGCGCATCGATTATCATATGGTAAGTGATGAACTTGAACAAAATATGCAGCGTGCTGCCATATTGCCATTGGCTGTTCATTCCGATCATTGCCCGTCGCTATTGGAAATAAATTTTTAAAGTCCCATTATCATTACAAATTCTTTAACTTTTTTCTATGAATACAACACCGTTTACTAAAATTATCAGGCTATCGGTTATTGTGCTGCTTGCAACAACATTCGTTTCCTGCGTTTCAACAAAAAAATACGACGCACTTACAGCCACATGCAACCATGAAATTTCAAGCCTGAATGCAAAGGTTGATGGCCTCAACACCAAGGTGAATGAACTTACATCCGAGAACCAGCGGTATAAGAAAGATCAGGCACAACTCATAGCTGACACTTCCCGTTTGGGATCAAATCTGCGTGTTCTTACTGCCGAGTATAATGAACTCGATCAGGCTCATGAATTGCTCAAGGTACAGTTTGCAGCTAATTTTGAAGATGCTGCAAAAGCTATGACTGAGTTAAAAGCTTTACAGGATAGCTTGCTGGCAAGGGAAGATCGTGTAAATGCTATGCAGAAGGAACTGGATATTAAAGGCAAAAATCTTGCTGACCTGCAGATGGCTATTCACAAAAAAGATTCAATCACCAATGCAATTCGCAAAGCTGTAGCTGATGCTTTGATGGGTTTTGAAGGTAAAGGACTTACCGTTCATATGAAGGATGGTAAAGTGTATGTTTCACTCGAAGAGAAACTGCTTTTTGCCTCCGGTAAATGGGATGTAAGTAAAGATGGTATTTCTGCACTTAAAAATCTCGCCAAAGTGCTTCAGGACAATCCGGATATCAATATTCTTATTGAAGGTCATACTGATAATGTACCGTTAAACAGTCAGAACCAGGTAGCAGACAATTGGGATCTGAGTGTAATGCGTGCAACCTCAATAGTGAAAATTATTCTTGCCAATGGTAAGATTGATCCAATCAGGCTTGTAGCCTCGGGTCGGGGTGAATTTTTGCCTGTGGAGCCTAATACTTCAGCTGCTAACAAAGCCAAAAACCGTAGGACTGAGATAATCCTTTCGCCCAAACTTGATGAACTCATGCAGATTATCGGAAGTAAATAATCCGTAACATTATTTTAAAGCGTAAATTTGTACTGCATTATGCAAGCAGGCAAATATCATATTTCAGAATAAACCAGGGATTGCTGATCATATCAGCAATCCCTGATTGTGTGTAAAAGAATCAACCATGCAAAAAGACCATTAGTGTTTTAATCAGGATGAACAGGCTTATGCCTGAAAAAATTTTGCATGGTTTTTTCTGACACAGATCATAGTTTTAATAAATGATTAATATTGAAGAAGAGTACAATGGCAAACCAAACCAACGCAAAACTCATCCTTGAAGATGGTACCGTTTTTACAGGAAAATCTTTTGGATTTGAATCATCGGTAGCAGGCGAAGTTGTTTTTAACACTTCCATGACCGGATATCCTGAAAGTCTCACAGATCCATCATTTGCCGGACAGATCATGGTTGCTACCTATCCTCTTATTGGTAATTATGGCGTACCGGAATCGGTGGTAACCGATGGATTACCCGATTTTTTTGAATCAGATCACGTTCAGGTTACGGCACTCATAGTTTCGGATTATTCAGAACAATACAGCCACTGGAGTGCTAAACAGAGCCTGGGTGACTGGTTGATTGAAAATGGTATACCTGGTTTATATGGAATTGACACCCGCGAACTGACCAAGATTATCCGCGAAAAAGGTGCCATGATGGGGAAAATAATTTTCAATGAAATTGACCCTGGTTTCCACGATCCCAATAAGGAAAACCTTGTTGCAAGTGTAAGTACTGATAAAATAATTACTTATGGAAATGGCTCAGCCAGGATATTACTTGTTGATTGCGGAGTAAAATATAATATTATCAGGCATTTTGTAAAACGCGATACAACAGTGATCCGTGTTCCGTGGGATTATGATTATTCAAATGAAAAGTATGATGGTTTGTTTATTTCCAATGGGCCTGGTAATCCTAAAATGTGTGATGTAACAATAAATCATCTGGCAGATTCACTGAAACAGGATATTCCGATATTTGGAATTTGCCTTGGAAACCAATTGCTTGCGTTAGCTTCAGGAGCTGATACTTACAAGCTTAAATACGGACATCGCAGTCATAACCAGCCGGTATTGCAATGCGGAACCAATAAAGCAATTGTTACATCACAGAATCATGGGTTTGCAATTGATAATAATTCGCTTTCTAACGAATGGGAACCGCTATTCGTAAATCTTAACGATGGAACAAATGAAGGCATAAGGCATAAAACCCGAGCTGTTTTCTCGGTTCAGTTTCATCCCGAAGCTTCCAGCGGTCCGACAGACAGTGAATATTTGTTTGATGATTTTTTAAAAATTGTACGGAAGAAGAAAAATCATTGAAACGTACATCGGCAAACAATAATCAAAAAAAATGTAGAGCCGCGATGCCTCGCGGCTCTCTTGTACAATTTTTTAAGAATTGTACAAGAGAAGAAAAATTATTAAATCGTGTATTGGCAAACAAAAATTAAAAAATATCATTTTAGAGCCGTGATGCCTCGCGGCTCTTTAACGCAAAATAATAAAGGAATTACAATGAAGAAAATTCTGGTCCTTGGTTCGGGTGCATTAAAAATCGGCGAAGCCGGTGAGTTTGATTACAGCGGTTCGCAGGCATTGAAGGCTTTGCGCGAAGAGGGCATCTTTACAATCCTTATCAATCCCAACATTGCTACAGTACAGACATCCGAGGGCGTTGCCGATAAAATTTATTTTCTTCCGGTTACGCCTTTTTTTATTGAAAAAGTAATTGAAAAGGAAAAGCCCGAAGGAATTCTTCTCTCATTCGGAGGGCAAACAGCTTTAAATTGCGGTATAGCGCTTTTTAAATCAGGAGCACTTAAAAAATACAATGTTGAAGTTTTAGGCACGCCGGTACAATCCATTATCGACACCGAAGACAGGGAGATTTTTGCCGATAATCTTCGTAAAATCAATATTTTAACTCCGCGTAGTATTGCCGTAACAAGCATTGATGATGCTTTGAAAGCTTCTGAAACACTTGGATTCCCGATTATTGTCAGGGCAGCATTTACCCTGGGAGGGCAAGGCTCCGGATTTTGTTATAACCGCGACGAACTGCTGAAACTTGCCGGTACTGCCTTCTCCTATTCCTCACAAATACTAGTCGAAGAATCCCTGAAAGGTTGGAAAGAAGTTGAATACGAAGTGGTACGCGATTGTTACGACAATTGCATCACCGTTTGCAACATGGAAAATTTTGACCCACTGGGTATTCACACAGGTGAGAGTATTGTGGTGGCACCTTCGCAAACTCTTACTAACAGGGAATACCATAAATTACGGAGCCTTTCCATCGAAATTGTGCGCAATGTAGGAATCGTTGGCGAATGCAATGTACAATATGCACTGGATCCCAATTCTGAAGATTACCGTGTGATCGAAGTAAATGCACGTCTTTCGCGTTCATCAGCGCTGGCTTCAAAAGCAACAGGTTATCCGCTTGCATTTGTGGCGGCCAAATTGGCCCTGGGTTATGGTCTACATGAACTAAAAAACTCTGTAACCAAAACCACCACTGCTTTTTTTGAACCGGCACTAGATTATATAGTGGTTAAAATTCCTCGCTGGGATCTGAATAAATTTACCGGTGTATCCAAGGAAATCGGCTCAAGTATGAAGAGTGTGGGTGAAATTATGGCAATCGGTCGTACTTTCGAAGAAGCCATACAAAAGGGCCTGCGAATGGTAGGGCAGGGGACACACGGATTTGTCGGCAACAACGACCTTGAATTTCCCGATATCGATCAGGCTCTTTCTGCACCAACCGATATGCGTATTTATTCCATTGCCAGCGCATTTGAAGCAGGTTATACCGTGGATAGGATTCATGAACTGACAAAAATTGATAACTGGTTCCTGGTTAAGCTCAAATCGATTTTCGATCATATGGTTGAATTGAAGAATATCGATAAAATTGAAGCTATTTCATCTGAAATGATGAAAGAGACAAAACAGAAAGGCTTTTCCGATTTCCAGATTGCCCGCTTTGTTGTAAAAAATCCGGGTATTATGCACGAGGAAATGCTCAAAGTACGCAACTATCGTAAATCACTTGGAGTTGTGCCTTATATCAAGCAAATCGATACGCTTGCTGCTGAATATCCTGCGCAAACCAATTATTTGTATATGACTTATAATGGTTCTGCTCACGATATTATACCAGAAAAGGACGGGAAATCGGTAATTGTACTTGGCTCCGGCGCATACCGCATCGGCAGTTCCGTCGAGTTCGACTGGTGCTCTGTAAATGCGCTCACAACCGCTCGTAACGAAGGGTATCGTGGTGTTATGATCAACTTTAATCCGGAAACGGTAAGCACTGATTACGATACCTGCGACAGGCTTTTTTTTGATGAGCTTTCGTTTGAACGAACCATGGATATTATTGAACTCGAGCAACCCAAAGGCGTGATTGTGAGTACCGGCGGACAAATTGCAAATAACCTGGTAATGCGTCTGCACGGGATGAGTGTCCCGATATTAGGTACTGCTCCCGAAAGTATCGACAGTGCTGAAAACCGCCATAAATTCTCTTCGCTACTGGATACTTTAAAAATTGACCAGCCGCGATGGAGAGAACTAGTAGAAGTTGAACAAATTTATGAGTTTGTTGATGAAGTGGGTTTTCCTGTTTTGATCCGTCCGTCCTATGTGCTTTCCGGTGCAGCTATGAACGTGGTTTCCAACCGACAGGAACTTGATTTCTTTCTTACACTAGCTGCCAGGGTTTCAAAACAATATCCGGTTGTAGTTTCGGAGTTTATACAAAACGCCAAGGAAATTGAAATTGATGCTGTTGCCGATAAAGGAGAAATAATTGCTTATGCTATTTCCGAGCATATTGAGTTTGCCGGCGTGCATTCGGGCGATGCAACCATAGTGTTTCCGGCACAAAAAATGTATTTCGAAACTTCCCGCCGTATCAAAAAAATATCACGAGATATAGCCAAAGCATTGAGCATAAGTGGTCCTTTCAATATGCAGTTCCTGGCAAGGGATAATGATATTAAAGTTATTGAATGCAATTTACGTGCATCCAGGAGTTTCCCGTTTGTAAGCAAAGTACTCAAAATAAACCTGATTGAGCTAGCTACTAAAATTATGCTTGGCATAGAGGTAGAGAAACCTGGCAAATCTGCCTTTGAAATGGATTATGTGGGTATCAAAGCTTCGCAATTCTCTTTTTCGAGGCTTCAGAAAGCAGATCCTGTACTGGGCGTCGAAATGGCAAGTACCGGAGAAGTAGGTTGCATTGGCGAAAATTATTACGAAGCCTTGCTGAAAGCCATGCTATCCGTAGGATACAGGATTCCGGAGAAAAACATCCTGTTTTCATCAGGTGATTCGCGTTCCAAAATTGAATTGCTCACGAGTGCGCGGATGCTTGTGGCAAGAGGATATAACTTGTTTGCAACACACGGATCAGCTAAATTCCTTTCGGATAATGATGTGCCGGTTACAGCATTGTATTGGCCTGATGAAGCAGAATCGCCAAACACACTTGAATACCTGAAAAGCCGTAAAATAGATCTCGTTATCAATATCCCGAAAAATCTTTCAAAAACAGAGCTTTACAACGATTATGAAATCCGACGGACTGCAGTTGATTTCAATATCCCGCTTATTACCAATGCAAGGCTGGCAAGCGCGTTTATTTATGCAATATGTAAATTACAGCCAGAGGATATTGCAATAATGAGCTGGGATGAGTATTGAGATTGAGGGGATTGAATGGATTGA
>JBBQGD010000002.1:0-59133 GCA_038322655.1 Bacteroidales bacterium
ACTGCGAAGCGTGGCGACCCTGCCTTACGCCAAATCTAAAATTTCGGGAATCAATGTCGCATTCACAGGCGATCATGCTTTAGCGGCAGTCAATCATTCCGGTGGCACAGCCGTAACCGTTGCCGATGAAGCCGCCTTCGCTATGCAGAAACGCATCGCCACCGAAGAAGGCATTTGGATCGAACCCGCAGGAGCCGCACCAGTCACCGCCTTAGCAGGCTTACTCGAACGTGGACTCATCCAACCACATGAAAAGATTGTCTGCGTGATGAGTGGTGCAGGTTTCAAAGATGCTGATCTCGCCGCCGAAGATGCCGCACACATCGGTCAACAGCCCACCATTCCCTTTGATGTCGATGCCGTGAGTAAGCAACTCCAATAAACTTCGGAGAAAGTCTTAGTGTCCAAAAAGCTGCATTTTTTGATGTCCATGCTACTCATTTGTTTCTCTGTGTATTCAAATGGTCAAGCAAAAGTTACATCGCAAAATTTGAAAATAACTTCAGAGAATGCTCATCAGGTAAGGTTACTTGCTACCCTACCACTTCCACTTCACCATGTTACTGGGATCAGATATCGTTTTTCTCCCGATAGTTCTCTCCTGATTACTTATCAGAATGATGAGTCGGATCAAGTTATTCGTGTCTGGAATACTGCCACGCTTGCGCTACAGAATGAACTGCATTTGGATCCTAATGAGTGGATCGAAGATGCCGTTATGAGTCCCGATAATCATCAACTCTTGTTATTCAGCACAGTTGCAATTTTTGGTTTTCAGTGGTGGGATTTAGTCAATAACAAGCAAATTGCCGCTGTCGCCCAATCCTATAATGATGCGCGTTTCAGTTCTGATAGTCGGTACATTGCAGTTCTTTATAAGACTTCTTTACAATTGTTGGATTCTTCAAATGGTCAGCTTTTGAAGTCATTCAACTTAAGCAGCCCATCAGATAGCACATTTGGTAGGATTACCTTTAGTTCTGATGGTCGATATATCGCAGCCTCCACTAATAAAGCAGTTTTAATTTGGAATATTGAAACTGATGAGCTTGTCGCCACTCTAGAGGGTTTGCGAAATCCAAATTATGTTTCTTTTTCATCAGATAATACACACCTAATCGCTGCGAATATTGTTGCTGGCTACGGTTACTTTTCGAAGGTTGGTGCGTGGGATTTATCGAACACAGCAAAAGGTCATATCTTCACGTCAAAGATTGCTCACGCGAGTAAGAACGGTCGCATCGCGTTGATTCAGAATGATGATACGACCGACATTATTGATTTGATGACCGGGGAAACCAACGCGCGTGTCCAAGAAAAAGCGTGCTACTCCCTTGGCAATTGGTCAAAAGACAGCCTCAGCCCTGACGGTCGAACGATGGCTTCATGTGACGCATCGGGTTTCAAATTCATTGACACAGCAACGGGTACAACCCGTGCAAAAACCTCAATTACTGGTGAATTCTATCCTTGGATACTGACATTTAGTCCTGATAGCAAGCTTGTTGTTACGGTAGTTCCGTTTGATGGTTCTAGTATGGCATATTGTAGGTTGCAATTATGGGATGTTCAAACAGGCGAGGAGGTTCTCAATACCCCAAGTCCTTGCCAAGACATAACTTTTAGTTCGGATGGCTCAACGATTGCGTCACTCTCGTTTTCCGGTGCAAGTGTTCTCATATTAGGTATTCCCGATAACAATCGTGAAGCTTATGTATCTGTCCCCGCTGTAATAATCCCTTCAGTTATTGCCGTTCGGGCAAAACCCTCAATAGATGCAGAGGTAACAGGTTATATTAGTGGCGAGATTGTGATTAGCGGAATTGATCCTTCAGGCCGCTTTTACTATATGGGAAGTAATGGCGGAGGATGGATTAGCGCAGCCACCGGTTATGTAGATCTTGGTGGCTTTTCTAGCAAAGATCAGATTCATGTGAGAGAATCTTGAAGTACCTTTGATCTATAACCAAAACGGCGATTGTTAGGGTTTCAACTCACTCAGTAGCTTGTTCCATAACCAAGATATTTTCAAACCATATTCAAATTGACACATAAGAATAAATATTCTAAAATGAAGTTATGACAAACTCACTTTACAATACTTTGCATTCTTTATTTTCTTTGTGCCTTTGTGGTGAAAGTACATTAGGTTTTGCATCTTCAGCGGCATTCTCCCTCATAGCCGCTGCGACGGCACTGCCAATTGTGCAGCGGCGGACACACGGGAGCAAACCGCTGCACTCAGCGCCATCAGCCGAGCCATCTGCCTGCAAATTGTGCTAATTCAGCGGATTTAGCCGAGCTTCCCGCCCGCAATTTCAGCGGAAAATCGTCACAAATGACACAAACTGCAACAACTTTTGCATTTTGTATTAAGCCAAAAGCTAATCGCTAACTGCTTTAAGCCAACAATTCATGATACTTGCTCAACCCATCAATCACACAGTCCACATCATGGAGATCGTTGTAGAAATGCGGTGAAATCCGCAGGTTATCATCGCGGTGGGAAACAATGATGCCATCGTTCGCCAACCATTTGGTCAACAGATCAACTTTATGTGAACGCACCGTAATCATCGCGCCGTGCTTACTCGGATCAGCCGGAGTCACAAGGTTGAAACCACGCTTCATGATGCCCTCTTTGAGCGCACCGGTTAGCACCCTGAGTTGGCGCTCAATATTTTCTACGCCCACCTGCTGCACCAATTTGATACCTGCCACTGCTGCGTATGTATTCGGCACAGGGGGTGTACCCGACTCGAAGCGCCGCGCCGTTGCATGGGGCGTGTTCGCATAAATATCCATCGCAAAGATATTCGCTTGTGAGAACCAACCCATCGTGGTCGGTTGTAATCCGCTTAGTAACTCCTTGCGAACGTAAAGGTAAGCTAACCCTGCCGAGGCCAGTAGATACTTCAACACACCGCCCGCCAGAAAATCCACGTCCAGCTTCTTGACATCAATCGGCGTTGTACCCAGCGCTTGATAACTGTCGACCAACACCAACGCGCCTTTTGCATGTGCCAGATCAATAATCGACTTGATGTCCAACATCGTCCCATTACGGAAGCACACATGACTAATCGAGACAATCAAAGTTTGCTCATCAATCGCGTCTGCAAATCGGCTCAAGGGAATCTGGTTTCCGGCTGCTGACACATGCACCACCTGTGCGCCGCGCTTCTCCTGCGCGTGCCAGATTTGGGTAACGGTCGGGAACTCGAAGTCACTAACGACTACTTTGTTCCGTTCACCGCTAAAGTCGAGGGCACTTGCTAACGCGCTTACCCCTGCCGAAAGTGAAGTCACCACCGCCACTTCGCTTGGATCAGCATTGACCAATCCGGCAAAAGCCTGCCGCGCGGCCTCGTTACGATCCGACCAATACTCCCACGGGGAACCCTTTTCGTCCCAATCGCGCAGATAATTGGCGTAAGCTTCCTGCACATCAACCGAAAGCGCCCCTTGGGAGCAGCTATTCATATAGATTTTGCTTTTGAAAATCGGGAAACGGTCACGATAAGACACCATAGTTCGCCTCTTAACGTCCTAAATAAGCTTTGCGTAATTGTTCATTGTCCAAGAGATTCTTGGCATCGTCTGCGAGTACGATGCGTCCCGTTTGTACCACATATCCACGATCCGCAATCGAAAGTGCCATATTCGCGTTCTGCTCGACCATGAAAACAGTCGTTCCCTGCTCATTAACCTGCTTGATAATCTCGAAGTTGTTTTCCACCAAAATCGGCGCGAGTCCCATTGAAGGTTCGTCCATCAAGAGGAGTTTCGGGCGAGACATCAATGCCCGTCCCATCGCCAACATTTGCTGTTCACCGCCACTCAACGTACCGCCCAATTGATGTAGGCGTTCTTTAAGACGCGGAAACAACTTCAGCACCCGTTCCATATCCTCTTGAATCGCATGATGGTCACGACGTAAATACGCACCCATTTGCAAGTTTTCGAGTACGCTCATCGGCCCGAAGATACGCCGGTTTTCCGGCACGACTGCCATGCCCTTTTCCACACGGTAACCTGTTGGACGCATTTGTACCGCTTCACCCGCGAACTCAACAATACCACTGGTCGGCTTGACAATGCCGAGGATGGTTTTCAAGGTGGTCGATTTACCGGAAGCGTTGCCTCCCAACAAACAGATTAACTCACCGGAATAAACCTCTAAGTTCACTCCCTGTAAGATATGAATTGGCCCATAATGGGTGTTGATGTCGCGCAGACTCAGAAGCGGTATGCCTTTTCCGTTGCTGCTCATTTCCGCACCATATTTTCGTTTCGCCCCAAATAGGCTTCAATCACCAATGGATCAGTGGCGACAGCCTCATATGAACCTTCAGCAATCTTTTCACCGTGATCTAGTGCAATCACCCGATCCGAAATGCCACCAACCACACCCATATCATGCTCGATTAGAATGATTGTCAGGTCGAGTTCGTCCCGTAGCTGGCCGATCAACTGAGTCACTTCCTGAGTCTCTTTTGGGTTCATACCCGCAGCCGGTTCATCCAGCAACAACAGTTTCGGCTCGGTCATCATCGCACGCGCGATTTCCAAGCGTCGCCGGTTGGCATACGACAAACTGTAAGCCGGCTCATCGAAACGATACCCTACCAACCGTTCTCCGAAAAATGCCAGTTTCTGCTGGGCAAGCTGGCGGATGCGTAGTTCTTCCGTCCGGTAGCCCGGTGTTCGCGTGATAATTTGAAACCAGTTGGCATGCGTTCGGGCGTATGCTGCGCTCATCACATTTTCGATGATACTCATATTCAAGAACAGGCGTAAATTCTGGAAGGTTCGAGCGATGCCAAGCCGCGTGATTTGATGGACTTCCATCCCTGAGAGTGAACGTCCATCAAATAGAATCTTGCCTGTATCAGCTTTATATAAACCCGTAATCAGGTTAAGGATAGTGGTCTTACCCGCGCCATTCGGCCCGATCAGGCTAACGATTTCGTTCTTCTCAACCGAAAACGACAAATCCTTAACGACTTGCAAACCACCGAAGTGTTTGGAGACATTTTGTAGTTCAAATAGTGCCATAGCTTAAGCAATCTCCACACGGCGCTGACCCAGCAGGCCATTGGGACGATAAATCATCAAGACAATCAACAGCACCCCTACGAAGAGCAAACGTGTGATGCTCGGTTCTGCAACCAGCCGCGTTTCCCATACAAACAGCAGCAGGTAAAGTGTCGGCACCAAAGCTACCAAACGCCATAATACAGGTTTGATACGGCTGACTGCCAGCACTGCAATAATCAAGATGGCGAAAGCATAGTTACCCACTGTTGTCGCATCCTTTGGAATCGGCAGCCAACTTCGCACGGTATCACCAATAATGGCACCCGTTGGTTTAAGGGGCGCAAAAGCATCGGGAGTAGCACCGACAAGAACTGTTCGTAGGATAAATCCGAATACCACGACCGCCAGAATCAGCGCGACCGCCTGCCAACGCGGTTTGATGACCGCAAATAAGGTCACTAGCACACCGAGATAAAATAAGGTTCCCGCTAAGGGTGCATTTCGCAATATATCTGGCACAGCGATCATAATCACCGCACCCAATACCACACCGGGCAAACTGCCTAAACCACCTAGCACAATAATTGCATAGACCGTAATCAACAGAGTCGTATCAAAGTTTGATGGAAATACCGATCCTTGCCACGCCGCGAAAAGGCCACCACTAAAACCCGCAAAAGCTGCACCAATGGCGAATGCTTGCAGTTTCAGCCGATGAGTCGGAATACCCATTGCTTGGGCAGCCAGCTCATCCTCGCGCAATGCTCGCCATGCCCGACCTACACGCGACTTATAAAGGTGATAAATCACCAAAATCGCGACTGCAAACACTACCAGCAAAATCAAGTAATAGTGAACAACGGTCGTCGCTTTTAACCCCAAAATACTCAGTGGATCAAGGTTTACAATGCCATTTGGGCCACCTGTCAAATCAACTGGTTTATCCCGACCCGGTAAACTAACGCGCGTCAGGCTAGTAGTCAGCTGCACAAACATTTGCCCGAAGCCCAGCGTCACAATCGCCAAATAATCTCCTATCAACCGCAGCGATGGTGAACCGAGGAGCAGACCGAACAATGCCGAAACCACCACAATAATGATTAAAGTCGCCCACGTTGGGAAATGTACGCCTGTAAAATCCGATGATAAATAGGCATAAACATATGCACCAATACCGTAAAAGGCGATGAAGCCGAGGTCAAGCAAACCAGCGTATCCTGCCACAACATTCAAACCTAAAGCCAGTATGCCCATTAAGGCGATGTTACCAGCAATGCGAATAGCAAAACTATTTGTGGTAGCAACGGGCAGTAGTACACCCAATACCACCAGACAAATCAACCATCCCCATACCGGCAAACGGCGGCTGGTCTGCTCGATAAACCCTTGAATGCCTTTGGCACGACTCACACGCTGGTCGTACTGCTCTACCCACTGGTCAACACCAATTTTATCGTGTGACATGGGTTATACTTTCTGCGCGATTCGTGCGCCAAGCAAACCACGTGGGCGTAAGAGCAAAACAATAATCAGGACGACAAAGGCTACAATATCTTTGTAAGTTGATGAAATAAAAACAACTGCGAAGGTCTCTGTCAGACCAAGGATAAATCCACCTAACATCGCACCGGGGATATTACCAATACCACCCAGTACGGCTGCTGTGAAGCCTTTCAAACCAGCCGAAAAACCCATGAAGTGATAAATACGTGTGAACACAATACCAGTCAAAACACCGGCTGCACCAGCTAAAGCACTGCCGATGAAGAAGGTGAACACAATCACCTGATCCACGTTAACACCCATCATCGCTGCAGCCTCGCGGTCAATAGCAACTGCTCGCATGGCTTTACCCAGCTTGGTACGGCGAATGAGATATTGCAGGATAATCATCAAAACGATAGCCGTCACAATAACCAACGCGCGGGTCACCGATAATCGGGCGTTACCGAAATCAAAAGCCAAACCCGGCGCGATTAATTTCTCGGTTTCATAATTGCGAAATTTAGCGGTTAGAGTTAGTTGTACTGCGTTCTGAATAAAGAATGACACACCCAATGCGCTAATGAGAGGAGCAATACGCGGTGCGTTTCGTAGGGGGCGATAAGCAAATTGCTCGATAACTACACCTAAAATACCACAACCCAACATAGCTAATAACATCATGAAAATAATGATCAGAACAGGGGCAATTATCGGGCCATCAGGAGGTAGAAAAGCCACCATCACGAAATAACCGATAAAAGCACCTATCATGTAAACATCACCGTGCGCAAAATTCAACAATTGCAGCACGCCGTAAACCATTGAATAACCCAGTGCAATCAGGGCATAAACTGCACCAAGCGTCAGCCCATTGATCAGCAGTTGAGGGAACTGTTGCAGAAAGAGATCCATAAAATTTCAACTTCTTGAGTGCAATAAATCAGGGTGACGCTGTGCATCACCCTGAATAAACTGTAATACTGAATTTAGCCTACGGATTTAGCCAGCAGGCGTAGCTTCAGGTGTGGCTTCCATCATGTCTTCAGATGAAACAGTAGGAACCAATTCAAAATTATCACCCTTAACTTGGAAGATGTAGAACGCTGCATTTTGAACATCGCCGTTCTCGTCAAAAGCGATTGGGTTACCCAAGACACTTGTTGCCTGATCAGTCTCGGTAACTTCGTCCAGAACACCTTCACGGGTCAGCTTGTCTGCCTCAAAAGCACGTTTAATGGCCTCCAATAGAACAGTAGTGGCGGCATAGGTGGGCGGGCCAAATGTACCAAATTCACCATATTTTTCGGTATAGCGCTTGACCACATCAGCCGAGGATTCCAGCTTGTGAATATCCGGAGCGAAGGCCGAAACATAAGCACCTTCGGATGCACCAGCCGCACCTTTAATAAAGTCATCAACCGATTGGAAGCCATCAGCACCAAACACGGTGATATCAGCACCTTGTTCAACGACTGCCTTAGCCAACAAAGCACCTTGAGACGCAATCTGACCGGGGAAGAAAATAACTTCTGCACCAACACCTACTGCCTTGGTCACAATGGTTGAGAAATCCTGATCATCCTGCTTGACGGATTCGCGACCTACAATCGTACCACCTGCGGCTTCGAATGCGGCAGAAGCAGCATCAGCCAAGCCAGTGGCGTATGAGGTCTGATCGTCAATAACAAACAACTTGGTAGCGCCTAGTTCGTCAGCAATAAAGTTGCCGTCTGTTGGGCCTTGTGCATCATCGGTCGGCACAACACGGAAAAAGGTATCATTACCACTGGTGGTCAATGAAGGACGGGTTGCAGAACCAGAAATCGTGACCAAACGAGCTTCTTTGAACTTAGGGCCAGTAGCTTCGACTTCTTGGCTTCCGGCAGGGCCAACAACACCATAAACATCAGCATCAGCAATCAAGGACTCGGCGGCAGTTACAGCTTTGGCTGCGTCTAATTCGGTATCACTTTCGACCGCTTCAACAGCCCAACCATCATTAGCCGCATTAAAATCATCAACAGCCATCTTTGCCCAATTCAATTGTTCAGTACCAATCGAACCTGCTGGACCAGTGATGGGAGCCATGATGCCAATCTTTACCTTCACAGTTGGTGCTTGGGCAAAGACAACAGAGTTAAAAGCCATCGGTACGACAGCTAGAGCCAGTACCCCAATAAGCGACTTTCTAAACTTCATGACAGCGTTTACCTTTCTAAAAAGAATGATTCTCTTGCCAACGATCAAACACAATTAACGTTAACCGTTGCGAGTAAAGTTATACCGTTACATCGATAAGGACGCAAATTCCGTTGTGGAAGGGGTATACAAATGGCTTTGGGGTTCAACCAACGACTGGCTATACTCTACCAACAATTCCGAAAGTGAAGGGACGACAAGGTGCGTTATACCAATCTAGGACGAACAGGCCTACAAATATCGGTGATCGGTCTGGGCTGCGGCAATTTCGGCGGCATTGGCAGTTCACCGGATTTTTTTGGTAAGGGTGATACTGAAGAAGAAGCCTTTGCCATTATGGACACCGCTTGGGAAATGGGCATCAACAACTTTGATACAGCCGATGCTTACGGGGGTGGGCGCAGCGAAACGGCGATTGGTAAATGGCTCAAAACTAAAGATGTGACTGTCCGTGAC
The DNA here is from genome assembly GCA_038322655.1 of Bacteroidales bacterium. GTDB lineage: Bacteria > Bacteroidota > Bacteroidia > Bacteroidales > UBA4417 > UBA4417. The sequence continues at coordinate 9,181 of JBBQGD010000002.1, forward strand.
AACCTGATCATAACGTCGAAAGTCTTCAACCGTGTGGCTGATGGGCCGAACAACATGGGGCTTTCAAGACGGCATATTCTGCGGCAGGTGGAACGCAGTTTGCAACGATTAGGCGTTGACCACATCGACATGTATCTGATGCATGAACCTGATCCAACGACTCCAATTGAAGAGACCATTCAGGCGATGGATGATCTAGTGCGGCAGGGAAAAGTCCATTACATCGGTGCGTCAAACATGCCGGGATGGTTGATGACCAAAGCATTATGGATCAGCGACAAATACAGTCTGCACCGTTTTGAGTGGGTGCAAAATTCCTACAGCTTGCTAGAGCGAACCGATGACCGTGAAGTGCTGCCATTGGTAGCCGATCAAGGTTTGGGTTATACACCCTTTAGTCCGCTGGCGGGTGGTTGGCTAACCGGTAAATATCAATCAGCAGCCGATTTTACCGCGAGTTCACGGATGGGAATGCGACCGGAACCGTATCAAAAATTGATCAACCAAAATGTTTTTGATGGTTTGGCAAAGTTCAAAGCCGAAGCGGACAAACGCGGCGTGAGCATGGGCGGGTTGGCGATTGCGTGGTTACTGAGCAATCCATTGATCACAGCACCGATTATCGGGCCACGTAAACCAGCACATTTCCAACCTGTGAAGGAAGCCTTAGAACTAAACCTAACAGCCGAAGAACGTGACGAATTGACGGCCTTGTTTCCGGGGTTCTGAAATCAAGTACCTGTAAGGAAAAGGCATGCCTTTTCCTTACGACAACAACAAAATCGAATTATTGAAAGGCATTCTTGATGAAAGTCTTGATGATTAACCAGAGCGAAGTGAAACAGCTTTTGCCGATGGACGAGTGCATGGATGTGATGGCGGATACACTGAAAACACTGAGCGAAGGCAATGCAATTTTGCCTTTACGTCCGGTGATGTGGCTGCCGGAAAAGGTAGGGGCGTTGGGGATGATGCCCAGCTATTTGGGCAGCATCGGCATGATGGGCTTAAAAGTCGTGAGCGTTTTTCCGGGTAACCACGGCACAGAATATGATTCACATATCGGTGCGGTGATGCTGTACGAAACCAAACATGGTCAACTGTTGGCGATTGTGGATGCCAGCGAGATTACCGCTATTCGTACAGCAGCCGTGAGTGGTGTGGCAACACAGACTTTGGCACGGGAAGATGCCAGCGATTTAACCATTATGGGTGCGGGAATACAAGGCAAATCACATTTAGCAGCGATGTTGGTTGCAAGGAATATCAAGCGGGTAAGGATTTGGAGTCGCAACCTTGAACATAGCAAAGCCTTTGCCGAACGTGAAGGCAAACGTTATGACATCAAAATCGAAGCGATTGCTGATGCACAGCGGGCGGTTGAGGGTGCGGATATTATTTGCACAACCACATCATCACCAGAACCGATTTTGAAGGGCGAATGGCTGCAAGCCGGTGTGCATGTGAATGCGGTGGGGTCGAGTGTAGCATTTACACGGGAATTGGATACAGCGGCAGTCGTCAAATCCAAGCTGTTTGTTGACCGAAAAGAATCGACGGTCAATGAGGCAGGTGACTTCTTGTTTCCAAAGAAGGAAGGTGCAATTGATGACAGCCATATCAAAGGTGATTTGGGTGATGTACTGCTTGGCAAGTTAAAAGGCAGGGAATCAGCCGACGAGATTTCGCTGTTCAAGTCTTTGGGATTAGCGGTTGAAGACGTGGCATCAGCACATCATATCTACACCAAAGCCTTAGAAAGAAACATGGGGATTGCTGTCGAGTTGGGAGGCAGCCGACATGACGACTAATCCGATCAGTTTGGAAGATATTCAAGCGGCGAGAGAACGGATTGCGGGTTCGGTTATCAGAACACCGTTGATTAAACTCAACGTGGACAATACACCAGCCGAAATTTACCTCAAGCTGGAGAATTTGCAGCCGATTGGATCATTTAAATTACGCGGTGCGAGTAATGCGATGGCTTTAGCAGCACCAGAACAATTGGCAAAAGGTGTGTATACCTGTAGTGCTGGCAATATGGCTCAAGGGGTGGCATGGAATGCGAGACGTTTAGGGATTCCATCGACGGCAATTGTGCCTGACCATGCACCAGAAACCAAGTTAGCGGCGATTAAACGGTTGGGCGGTGAGATCATCAAAGTGCCGTTTGACGAGTGGTGGAAGGTGATGGTGACTCATCAATATGCAGGGATGGAAGGGTTATTTATACATCCGGTGAGTGATCCAGCGGTAATGGCGGGTAACGGTACAATCGGGTTGGAGATTTTAGAAGATCTGCCAGATGTGGACACGATTGTGATTCCGTATGGCGGTGGTGGATTAAGCTGCGGCGTGGCAACAGCGGTACGAGCATTAAAAACAAAGATTCTCATTTATGCGGGCGAAGTGGAAACTTCAGCAGCATTTGCAGGAGCGTTAGAAGCAGGCGAAAAAGTTGCCATCAACTATCAGGCGAGTTTTGTGGATGGCATCGGCAGTGGCAGCGTTTTGGATGATATGTGGCCTTTGGCGAAAATGCTGTTGGATGGGTCTTTGGTAATGTCCTTGGCGGAAGTAGCAGATGCGATTCGGCTGCTGGCAGAACGTAACCGTGTGATTGCCGAGGGTGCAGGTGCAACACCAGTGGCAGCAGCATTATCTGGCAAAGCGGGTGGCGGCAAAGTGGTGTGTATTGTGTCGGGTGGCAACATCGACTTTGAAAAGCTGACTAAGATTTTTAAGCGAGAAATCTGAGTGCTGAGTGCTGAGTGCTGAGTGCTGAGTGCTGAGTGCTGAGTGCTGAGTGCTGAGTGCTGAGTGCTGAGTGCTGAGTGCTGTGTGCTGAGTGCTGAGTGCTGAGTGCTGAGTGCTGAGTGCTGAGTGTTGAGTGCTGAGTGCTGAGTGCTGAGTGCTGAGTGTTGAGTGTTGAGTGCTGAGTGCTGAGTGTTGAGTGTTGAGTGCTGAGTGTTGAGTGCTGAGTGCTGAGACAGGGTATCAAAAACATTTGAATGCTCTAATCTGACAATTGATGAATCAAAGTACAATGCACCGGATATTTTTATTTAGTAATCGAGGTCTGGATTTTTCTAAAACCATGCCAAATGATTTATACAAAAAAATCTATTTCAAGGTTCATATAAAAATGGAGGCTTTCGCGTATTAGTTTTTCACCGGGATATTGATCATAAACAGGCTCTCCTATTTTGCGGATAAGCGAAAAATTTAATTTCGAAACTTCGGAATTCTTTTTATCGTGACTCATTAATACCAGAATTTCATCAGCCGAGCCGGGCTTAAACCGGTAATGCGGAAATTGCCAGCTTACCAGGTTGGAAATTTTCCTCAAATCATTTACATCCAAACCAAACATCCGCATCGAGATAAAACTTTCGCAAATCAATCCTATAGCTACGGCTTCGCCGTGCAATAGCGGGTCCGGATCATTTTTCTGAGAATAGGATTCAATGGCATGCCCGATGGTATGTCCAAAATTGAGAACCTTTCGTAAACCACTTTCCACAAGGTCTTTACTGACAACTTCAGTTTTAACCAAGGCTGAGGCAAGAATACTATTTTCATTACAAACCTTTTCGGGCGAGTTAAGCAGGATTAGTTTCTCAAAATGTTCCTCGCTGTCGATCATTGAGTGTTTAATCAATTCAGCAAATCCCGAAAGTTTTTGCCTGGCCGGCAGTGTTTGCAGAAACTCAGTAAATATAAATACTGCCTTAGGGAGCGAAATTACGCCTATCTGATTTTTAACTGAATTAAAGTTTATACCATTTTTGCCACCTAATGCAGCATCTACCATGGCAAGTAATGTGGTCGGGATATGAATAAAATTCATTCCCCGCTTAAAAGTAGCTGCAGCAAATCCTCCAATATCCGTAATTACTCCTCCTCCCAGGCAAATCATCAATGAATTCCGAACGGCACCGCCCTCAACCAGGCTGGTCCACACTTTTTCGGCGACGGCAATGGTTTTATTCGATTCGTTTACTGGAATTTCTATAACCCTGGCGTCGTCGAGCCCTGAACATTTTTCTTTCAGGAGCGGCAAACAAAATTTATGGGTATTTTCATCAACCAGTATAAAAATACCGGCCTGACTGTAATCCGGAATCATTTCCTGCAAACGGGTCCAACCTTTGAAACCGGAATATATTGAGTCAGCTTTGTTCATAATATCTGCAATAATACTCTTTTAATTCTTCAACCACTCAACATTTATTTGTGCCAAATGGTTTTATATCCTCCCTTAACAATTATTGAACCAAATTAATATCTATAAAACCTGAATAGATAACAAATGTTCATATAAGAAGCTTGTGGTATCCAAGTTCTATGTTTACCTGTTAAACTGTTATGCTTCAAGGCAATTTAATAAAAAAGGACACATCTGTCAGATTTTCACCAGTTTCTCAAAACCTTCACTTTTCTATCTGGCTTAGCGCGGTTTTTACCTCTTTTGAAGGGAGTTTACACAGTTTATTACGGCAAACGTAAATCGTAGTCTGCCCTTTAACCATTCGGTTTTTGAGTAATTCTAAATTCCCTTCGTTGATGCCGCCCGATAAAAACACGTTAGGTAAATAATGTGTATCAAATTCCTTGCGCCTGGCTTCGAAGTTATTACCTACAATCGCTATTTCGTATGGTTCGCTGGCAAACCAGGCCATTAAAATATCCCAGTTTGCATAATACGTGCCACCTTTCAGTGCATTTTGCTTCACATTGTTGAGCATTTTTTTCGACATGCCGATATATTCCTCATTGTAAAAATACTGTCCCAGCACAAAAAGATTTTTTGCCATTTCAGAATTGGACGAAGGGATCACATTATCTGTTACTTCCATCTTACGGGCTATCAGGGCAGGATCCAGATCAGAGGTATAATAAAACATTCCGCTGTTTTTATCGTAAAAATGGGCCAGAGAATAATCAGTCAATTGCCGTGCTTCCTGCAACCACTTTTCGTCGAAAGTGGCCTGGTACAGCGAAATGAAAGCACTGATCGTAAAGGCATAATCATCTGAAAACGCGTTGATCGAAGCTTTCCCGTTTTTAAAGTTCCGGTACAAGCGGTTGTCGGCCGTTTTGATTCTGGTATTGATAAAGAGGGCATTTTTCAAGGCAATATCCAGATATTTCTTGTCATTAAAAACCCGGTAGGCATCGACATAAGCCTTCAGCATAAGTGCATTCCACGATGTAAGGATTTTATCGTCCAGCCTGGGCCGCACACGCTTTTCTCTTTCCTGGTATAAGCGTTTCTTCGCTGCCGAAACCCTTTTTATTAATTCGTTTTCAGAGATTTTGTATTTTTCCGCAACTTTTTTATCTGATCCCGATTTGAACAATATATTTACGTTTTGTTCCCAATTTCCGTTTTCAGTAACATTGTAATAATCCATTATTAATCCGGCATCATCTCCCAATACTTCCTGTAGTTCGCCTTCGGTCCACACGTAGAATTTGCCTTCCTCTCCTTCACTGTCAGCATCCAGCGAGGAATAAAATCCGCCCTCTTCCGAGCTGAGTTCGCGTTGAATAAAATTGAGGGTTTCATTCACAATAACTTTGTATAAGGGATCTTTGGTTTGCTGATATGCTGCTGAATACAGGCTTACAAGCTGGGCATTATCATAGAGCATCTTTTCGAAATGTGGCACCTTCCAATACGCATCAGTCGAATATCGGGAGAAGCCTCCGCCCACCTGGTCGTATATTCCGCCATCAGACATCTTACCTAATGTTATGGAAACAGCCTGAAATGCATCCGGATTATGAGTAAGATAATTATAATGAAGCAAAAACTGGTAGCCTATTGGCAACGGGAACTTAAGGGCCCTTTTATGGCCTCCATCGATGTAATCAACATCACTTTTCCACGATGAGAAAATACGGTTTAAGTCGTCTAAACTAAATTCTGAATTTGCTTCATTCTCATAAAATATTTCACCCGAATTCACGCCTTCGGTAAGTGATTTTGCCTGATCTTCTGCCTTTTCGGGATTTTTATTGATAAAATCTGAAACCTGTTTCAACATATCCAGCCACTGAGCTTTAGGAAAATAGGTTCCGCCATATACAGGCCTTCCATCCGGCAAGGCAATGCAATTCAGCGGCCAGCCTCCGCTACCGGTGAGTAATTGAACGGCATTCATATATATTTGATCAATGTCCGGTCTTTCTTCCCTATCTACTTTGACAGACACAAAATGTTTGTTCATAAAATCGGCGACCTCCTCGTTTTCGAAACTTTCGTGCTCCATTACATGGCACCAGTGGCAGGCAGCATACCCAATACTGATGATGATCAGTTTATTTTCTTTCCTTGCTTTATCCAGAGCTTCTTTGCCCCATGGATACCAGTTTACAGGGTTGTGGGCGTGCTGCAATAAATAAGGACTGCTTTCGTGAATAAGCTGGTTGGTAAATTTAAATCCGGTTGATTTCATGGTGTCATTTTTTTCCCGCGATTGCCCGCAGGAGGTTAAAACAAGGATGTAAAACAGTAAAACAGAAGTTAATTGTTTCATTAATATTTTTTTCAGTCAGTTTGTTCGCCTATAGAATGAAGCATACTTAAAACCCGGGAACTGTAAGTTGGCTGTATGCCGTATCAACATCACTTTTTGAATACGTGGTAGTATAATGAATGAAACACGCTACAGGAATATATGTTTAACGCGTGCGGGTGGGAAGATATCCTTTGCCAGGCTTTAAAAAATAAAAAATGGATTTAGTTTTTTTATTCTGCACCATTCATGCTTAGTATTAAGACAAAAGTAAAACGCTAAAAAAGGCAGTTGAAAACCTTTTTCATAGTACTCTTTGAAGATTTTTTTTTACAAATAAAACAATGCTCAAGGTACCTATAAATGTAAATATGGGGCCAACAGGTATTCAATTTTTTATTTTACAACTAATTTGCATAGCGATTAAAGTGGCTTTTTAATCTTTTAATTAATATCTTTGTTGATGCCCTATTTTAGCTATCGGGTTATACCGTCTGATTAGGTAGAATACTAATTAAAATCCAAACAAAAAAAAGTTCAGTACATTTTGACCTTTTCTGAAATATATCGGTACCAAAGTCACAACTGTGAATAAAAAATAAAAGGCGTTATTCGGAAAAACTTGATTCAGATTTCGTCAAAGGAAACCAAACTCTATAAAATTCAGAGCCCGATAAACCCAAAAATTAAAATTATCCAATGAAAATAAAATGGTTTATTCTCATGCTAACGGCATCCTTATTTATTAGTTGTCAAAAAGATGAAAAACCTGAAATCAAAAATGAAAAACAAGATTTAAACGAAAGCAACTTAGCTTTCTTAAATTCCGACTGGACTTTCGCATCAACAGGAGATTCATTGAATAACCAGGTTATCGGATTATGGTTATCGGACGAAATAAGTTATAATTCGATCGATTGCACTGATTGTGACAGCTTATTTACGTGGGTTATTGAATCGACAGGACAAATGGTGAAAAGAAATAATAATTGGGGCGATCATGAAACCCAATACGGAATTTGGGCGGTTGACGAAACCAAAAAAAATATTTTATTCAGCTATAAACAATACTTCGTCGCGGGCTTACGTGATGATTATGTGATAATTACGGATACGATCAGTATTGAACAATTAGAATTGCCCTATTTATGGACACGCCAGATTATTGCTGAAAACACAACGCTTGATGTAAAATTCAGCAAACTGAATAAATAAAAACGAATTATTGCAAAGTCCTATAAAACAGGCGGTTTTTGGTTAAAATTAAGTTTCGTTACCGTGCTGCCATCCGAAATAACAGGCACTTTAGCACTACACTTCTAGGTGCAGCCTTGCCTTTAGTCTACCCACTCTAATCAGGCCGGGATATTGTTAGCGAAGCTCATAGTTTAAAGCAGTCCGTTAATCCCTTCAATTTTCAACTGCCTCCCGAATAATTTTTCCATAACTGCGATAAATGTGAACGGTATGTTTTCTTTTCAATCAACCGTAAAGCGAAGCCGATATAATTATACCAATAGAAAATAATTTTCATACAAAGCAGCCTCTTCGCTCAATCGTCTGAAAAGCTTTATACATTTGCACCCTTAAAGATATTCTATATGATTTCATTCGAAAACACCGAAATAGCATTTCGTTATAAGACTGACAATGATTTAAAGCGGGCACGTCTGCTTTTCGGTACCATTGCTAACCCGGGACTTGTAAAAATAGGAAAATCACTTACTTACCTTGCTCTGAATTTACATTTACCTATCGCCTGGGCCATCAAACCAACCTTATACAAACATTTTGTAGGAGGCGAAACCCTAGATGAATGCGAAAAAACCGTTAAACTGTTAAGCAAGTACCAGGTGAAATCCATTCTCGATTATTCGGTCGAAGGTGGAAAAGACCAGGAAACCATGCAACGCACACTCGACGAAACCCTACGTTCAGTGGTTCACGCAGGCAAACATCCCGATATTCCCTTTTCGGTTTTTAAACCTACTGCATTTGCATCCCAACAGGTGCTTACAAGTGCTTCGGAGAATACAGATATCGGCAGTAGCACTAACAAAGCCATTCAATTTTTCATTCAAAGTGTTGAACAGCTGTGTAAAACAGCTTTTGAAAATGATATCCCCATCATGATCGATGCCGAAGATTCGTGGTACCAGCCCTTTGTCGACCAGGTTGTTACCGGAATGATGGAAAAGTACAACAAGCAGAAAGCTATAGTTTACAACACATTACAAATGTACAGGACCGACAGGCTTGAATTTCTGAAAGAATCGTTACGGAAAGCTGAAAAAGGCAATTATTTCCTGGGAATAAAATTTGTTCGGGGCGCATATATGGAGAAGGAACGATTACGTGCAAGTGAAAAAGGGTACTCCTCACCTATTCAGCCCGATAAAGCAGCTACAGACCGTAATTACGATGAAGGCATAGCATTTTCGGTCGCCCACCTCGACCGGATTTCAGTTTTTAACGGTTCGCACAACGAAAACAGCAACCGATTGCTGACTGAACTTATGGAAAAACACGGACTTGCCCGGAATGATAACAGGATATGGTTCTCGCAACTTTATGGAATGAGCGATCATATAAGCTTTAACCTGGCAAGTGAGGGCTATAATGTCACAAAATATATACCTTACGGACCGGTACGCAACATATTACCTTATTTGCTCAGGCGCGCCGAAGAGAACACGTCTATTGCCGGTCAGACAGGTCGCGAACTGATTTTGCTAAAGCAAGAACAGAAGCGTAGACAGAAAGTGTGAGATATCTAAAACATAGCATTCTAAATAAAACTAAGGCATTATATGATTTGTATTCTGATTAGTAAATGATGGAATATAATACAAATCAAGGATTAAATTCAACTATTGTGATTGAGGCAGGTAGGTGTAAAACCTTTGAAGGGTTCGCCTGGCGACTAACATATTACAATTTCAACTCTTGATTCGCAAGTAAGATTATCACATTATTAAAAGGAAGCCAAAAGATATTAAGCTATCTACGTTAAATTATTTTCTGTTGTTAAAAATCCTTAACGGGATACTTTGTCAGGCATATTGTCGTTTTAAATAGCAATATACTATCTTTGCCACCCAAAATTTATCTCCATGACGAAATAGCCATGATTCTGCAATCACTCCAAAAAGGTGGTTTTAATAACCCTATTATTCCTAAAAACTTTCAGGACGAAATGTCCGGTTTAAAAACAAATGGTAACCAGATGAAATAGCCATGATAGAATTTTCTCTTTAACCGGAAATGATCTAATGGCTTATTCTATCCCGATAAATCGGGACAAGTAATGACCTTTAAAAAAAAATAAATTACACATGAAAACGTATTTACTGTTAATCACTTTATTAGTTGCTCTTCCATTTATAACTCTTGCACAGAAACAGGTAAAGGATCCCTCCGAAAAAGAGATCATGGCTGCCAAACAAGTTCTTATGCGCACCGTAGGCATGAAGTCTTCCTCATTCGAGTTTGAAAAAATTCCGACTGAAAACGGACTTGACGTTTACGAGGTTATTGCTCTCGGGGGCAAAGTGCTGGTTAAAGGTTCGGGTACCATAGCCATGACCCGCGGCGCTTACGAATACATGATGAAAGCCTGCAATGTGCAGTATACATGGAGTAGTCAGCAGGTAACTTTGCCAAAGGTTCTGCCTGATTATTCCATTGCGCGTACAGTTTCACCTTATAAATTCAGACAATATTATAATGTATGTACTGCCGGGTACAGCACTGCTTTCTGGCATTTTGCCGACTGGGAGAAAGAACTTGACTGGATGGCCTTACATGGTATCAATATGCCTTTGGCAATGGGCGGTCAGGAAGCCATATGGCAAAAAGTTTATAAAGATATGGGGTTGACCAATGATGAGATGTCAGCCTTTTTCACAGGCCCGGCATTTCTTCCCTGGCAGCGCATGGGTAATTTATACAAGTTTGGCGGACCGCTGCCTCAATCCTACATCGATCAATCGATGGAATTGCAGAAGCAAATCCTGATACGTATGAAACAACTTGGCATGCAACCCATTGTTCCCGGTTTCTCAGGCATAGTTCCCGCTGCATATTCCCGCCTCAATCCTGATGCCAAACTTCGTGAAATGAAAGGATGGTGCAATTTCCCTGACGAATACAAATCATATATACTTGCTCCGGGATCTTCCGATTTTACTACTATCGGTAAAAACTTTATCAACGAATACCATCGTACATATGGTGAAGTGGACTATTACCTGGCAGACCTGTTTAACGAGAATGAAGTTCCTGTTTCGGCCTCGAACCGCAACGAGGAATTAGCGTCGTATGGAAAATCTGTGTCGGATGCCATTACCGCCGCTGATCCTAAAGGGGTGTGGGTAATGCAGGACTGGATGTTTTATAACAATGAGAGCTTCTGGGACAAAAGTGCTGTTAAAGCTTTCCTGAGCGAGGTTCCAGATGATAAAATGCTCATAATTGATCTGGCTAATGAGAGTTTTTCCGGTTGGGAAAAATTCGATGGGTTTTATGGGAAACCTTGGATTTACAGTACAATTAATAATTATGGAGGCAACTCACAACTAGGTGGTAACCTGCCTTTCCTTTCATGCGACGCCACTTCCATGCTTGCCAGCCCGAAAAGAGAAAAAATTGCCGGATTCGGAATTTCACCCGAAGGGATCGAAAACAACGAAGTGGTTTACGAACTACTCACGCAAATGGCATGGACTTCGGCAGATTTCAATATAAAGTCCTATATCCCGGAATTCGCAAAACAAAGGTACGGCCAGACAGATGAATATATCACCGAAGCATGGCTGGAGTTGCTTGGTTCCGTATATGCTAAAAACAACTTTCATCCGCTTAATCTTTACCAGGCCAGACCGCCATACGCTTCTAATGTAAATATGAAAGATGATCCTGGCTTGAACCATGCGACTGCCTTGTTTATAAGATCAATAAAAAAATACAGCGCCAGTCCTTTGTTTAAAACTGACCTGGCTCTTTTAGTAACGCAATATGCCGGAAACAAAGTCGATATTCTGTTGCAGAGAGCGCTTGATTTAAATAATCTTGGAAACATCTCCGAAAGTAAGCGTGCATTCGACAGAGCATTTGAACTTATGCTTATGATGGATGGACTCACATCAAGCATGCCTGACCAACGGCTTGAAAGGTTAATTGACAATGCCCGGAAGTATGGCTATACCAAAGAAGAATCGGATTACTATGAGACCAATGCAAAACGACAGCTTACCCAATGGGGTAATAATGCAACGCCTGTACTTAATGAATATGCATCGAGAGTCTGGAGTGGCCTCATCAGGGGTTATTATCTCGGCCGGTGGAGCGCATATGCCAGATCACTTCAAACGGGCGAAGCGCTAGATCTCAATGAATGGGAGACCAACTGGATAAATAAATCAGGATCTCTCACCAAATCACCTACTACCGGAGATGTAAATGTATATGCCGTAACCTTGTACAACGCAGCAAGGGAATATATTAATGAGAATATTCCTCTGGTTAAAATTACAGCCTCATATATCGGGAACAATAAAGCATTGGTAACCCTTGTTCCGCTTCAGTCCGACACCGAAATGAGCTTTAACGGCGAGGAACCGGCTACAAAAGGTAACAGCAAAACTATAGTGCCGCTAACACCCGTTCAGTCAGGTAATAGTATCAACTATACTACCGACGGCTCCTCACCTGCATCAGTTACCGTAAAATATGAAATACCTTTTGAAGTGAATTTGCCGGCAACAATCAAAGCTGTTGCATACCTCAACAATGCGCTGGCCGGTGACGCAGCTACACTAAAAATTCCGGTTTCATTCGGTAAACCGGTATCCATATTCCCTCAACCTGCTGAGAAATACAAAGCTCATTTGGGAGCAACCCTAACGGATGGAATTAAAACAGGTGAAAATTACCAGGACGGAACCTGGCTTGGTTATGAAGGGGATAACCTGAGTGCAATGATCTCGCTTGAAGGCAAATATAAAGTCTCGAAAGTTACATTGAGCTATCTCCAAAACTCCGATGCATGGATTTTTGCACCTCATTCGGTTATTTTCGAAACATCTGCCGATGGAGTTAATTACAAATCAGCCGGCGTTCATGATTTTGACGATAGCAGGTGGAACATTTCAGGTAGGAGAAGTGAAATTACCGTCAGTTTCCCTGAAACCGAGGCTGCGTATATCCGCATGCTCATTTTCAACAGGGGAATATGCCCGGCAAACCATCCGGGAGCAGGCAAAAAAGCATTTATGTTTATTGATGAGATCACTGTTGAATAAATTATTGTGAGTCAAATATTTAAAGCCACATCTGTCTAAGGTGTGGCCTTTTTTTTTGAATAAACCGATACTAAACACAATGGAATGCTCATTTTTATGATAAATATTTTTATCAAAAGGAAATATACTAATTTTATCCACTAACTTTTTAAAATACAGCCCTACTTTCCACCGGAATGAAAAACAGCATAATCCTTTTATTTTTTTTTCTGTTAACACTTGCATTAAATAATGTCTGCAGGGCTCAGACATCCTGCCTGGTTACTCATTACAACCGAAGCCAGTACAATGCCGGAAGCCAGAACTGGTCGATAGACATCGACAAACAGGGATTTGTTTATGCGGCCAATAATGATGGCCTAATGAAATATGATGGGGTGCGATGGAAAGTATACCCCATGCCTTCACATGTGATAGCGCGATCGGTTTCGGTGAGTCCCGATGGCAGAATTTACACCGGATCGAACGAAGAATTCGGTTTCTGGACAAAAAGCCAGGCAACAGTATTAAAATACACTTCACTGGTTCCCCTGCTAAAGGGTTTTGACCTGCATAACAAGGAAATCTGGAAAATTGTACAATTCGGGAATAAAGTTTATTTCCAGGGATTCTCATGCTTGTTTGTTTATGATCAGCATACCGTTAAATCCATAGAACTTCCGGGCTCTGTCGTTTTTCTGCTGAAAGCAGGAGATCGTCTTTTTGCCCATGCGGTAAAAGGTGATTTGTACGAGCTTATAAATGATAAGCTGGTCAATCTTAAACTGGGCAGCGCTCTTTATGAAACCGAGGTTAAAACAATACTTCCCTATAAAGATGGTTCATTTCTGATCGGTACCTCCTCAAAAGGAGTTTATATTCTTGATAAAAACGGGATTTCGTCCTGGAATGTACCTGCAAATGAACAGTTAAAAGAATTCCAGATTAATAACGGTATCATTTTCGGCGATAAAATAGTTTTTGGCACCATCGTAAAAGGCTTGTTTATTCTTGACTTCAAAGGCAATGTTTTAAATCACTTATACAGCGAGAAGGACCTTCAGAACAATACCGTTCTTTCACTTTGTAATGATAACAACGAGAATATATGGGTAGGCCTTGATAACGGGATAGATAATATATCCTTTGAAAATCCGGTGGATGTATATCCTGGCAAAAGCGAAGCATTGGGAGCAGTATATACGGCAGCGCTGAAGGACAGTATCCTGTATGTAGGCACAAACCGTGGTATTTTTACCTATTCACAGGAAGGCGAGAATTTTCACTTTCGGGGATTCCTTCCCAATTCGCACGGACAGGTATGGCAGATCAAGCTTATCGATAATATGTTATTTTGTGGCCATACCAATGGCACCTATAGTATTGAAAACAATTCCCTGAAACAAATCTCTACTGTACGCGGCGGATATATGATTCAGAAAATTGTGTACAACGGCGGGGAATATCTCATCCAAAGCACGTATACCAACCTGGTGATTTACAAAAAGTCGGGAAATTCCTGGACTTACAGCCACCAGGTAAAGGGTTTTCTTGAACCGGCCCGTTATATTGAAACTGATCACCTTGGTAATATCTGGGTAGGGCATTCTGTAAAAGGCCTCTACAGGCTTCGCTTATCCCAATCACTTGACACGGTAGTTGAAAAACAATATTTTGAACAAAAAGACGGACTCTTTGTCCATTCCAATATTAAAGTATTTAAAATAGCCAACCGTGTTGTTTTTTCCGACGGGGAGAAACTTTTTACCTGGGATGATCTGAAACTTAAAATAATTCCGTTTACGGAACTGAACAGCAAACTCCATGGGTTTGAATCGGCAGTCTCAATCAGCCCAGTAAATGAAAACAAGTATTGGTTTACTACCAAAACACAGACAGCGCTTTTAAGTTTTATTGAAGATAAACCAGCGATGGTGTTCCGGCTGATTTTTAACCAGTATTCTATTTCGTTGGTTAATGACTATGAAAACATTGTTCCTTTAACTGAAAACCTGCACCTGATTTGTCTTGACAATGGATTTGCAATATTTAAAAAAGATGTTGCTTTACGAGGCGAAACCAAGTCTACAAAACTGGTAATCAGGGATTTTCTCTGTGCAAATGCAGAAGGCGATGAGCTTTCTGTTGATCTCACAAGCAAGGTGCTTGCCCTGAAAAATGCCTATAACAATATTGCCATCTCATTTTCAACTCTTCAAAACCCTTGCTCCCGTAAACTTTATCAATTCAAGCTTGAAGGCATTGACAGTGAATGGAGCAAATGGTCGGAAACAGCCGAGGCAAAATACACCCGTTTGCCTGTCGGAAAATACAATTTTAAAGTCCGCACCTTAACATCGAACGGAGCGACAACTGACTCTATAAGCCTCACTTTTAGAGTAAAGCCTGCATGGTATGCTTCTGTGCTGGCCACAATTATATACCTTCTTATAGGCCTGGGCGGATTTATAACAAGCCAGTATTTTTACAGCAAACGCCTGTTAAAGTATCACAACCGCCGGCTTATGATTGCAAACGAAAAGCGGAAAGCAGAAAAGCAGAGATCGGAACAGGAGATTATGAAACTTCAGAATGAGAAACTTCAGGGTGAAATATCGCACAAAAACATGCAACTCGCCGATTCCACTTTATCCATTATCCGTAAAAACGAAGTTCTTATTGAAGTAAAAGGTGAACTGGAGAAACAGAAAGCAGAGCTCGGCCCACGCTACCCGGCCCGTTACCTGCAGCGATTAACGACAATGATTGATAAAAATATTTCTAACGATAACGACTGGGATATATTCGAAGCGCTTTTTGACCAGGCTCACGAAAATTTCTTTAAGCGTCTGAAGCTTTCCTTTCCTGATCTTACCCAAAGTGATCTGAAACTTTGTGCCTACCTGAAACTGAATCTTTCATCAAAAGAAATTGCGCCCTTGCTTAATATAAGTATCCGGGGAGTTGAAATCCGCAGATACAGGCTTCGTAAACGTCTCGCACTTTCCTCTGACAAAAACCTGGTGGAATATATCATGCAGTTTTAATCCATTAAACATTAAATATAGCTCTGACTCTCCGGGCCGAATTCTATCGTTTTTTAAATGAAATAGTTAAAACAATTTAAACAACCCCATAATTAACTATATTTTCGGAGGACTTAATACTATTTATTCCGGATTTATTTATTCAGCACTTCATCAGCATACATTTACCAAAAATTATTAAGTTACATTTTATATTTTTTAATTACCTGTATATCTGCAATATAAAAGTCAAAATATACTCTGTGATGAATCATTGTATAGGTACTTTAAAAATGCTTCAGACCCATGTAGTAATCATGATGAACCATTTTTATACCTGAAGTAGAAAATTAACATTTTTATTTGTACTTTTAAGCTCCCAACAATCGATTGCGGAAATTTGATAATTCTGCTTATCATGCAACCAACCATATATCGAATCATCAACCAAACCTAATTCTAATTAATCTTAATGTTATGAAAAAATCACTACCTCTAAAGCTGGTTATTCGCTGGGCAAAAGGCTTACTTCTGCTTTTGATGTTCACTTTATTGGAACCATCAGCATTTGGACAGGGACGAACCATCACCGGAACTGTTACGGATCAGCTAACAAAAGAAACGTTGCCTGGAGCTTCGGTACTTATTAAAGGAACGAACAGAGGTGCCTCAACCGACATAAATGGAAAGTTTAGCATACCCTTATCACCAACAGATAACGCGCTCGAAATATCGTTTATAGGATACAATAAGGTTGAAGTAGCCATTGGGACGCAAAATGTAATTGATGTGCAATTAACATTAATGCAAACAACTCTTGATGCCGTTGTTGTTGTAGGTTATGGTACTACTAAAGTTAAGGACCTTACCTCTTCTATTACGACAGTAAAATCAGGAGATCTGGTTAAAACGCCTTCATCGCAACCCATGCAAGCCCTGCAGGGCAAAGTTGCCGGTATGCAGGTTGTTGCCAACGGAGGTCCCGGCAATTCATCAACCATACGAATCCGTGGTATCGGTTATTTCCCGGGAGTCAGCAATGAATCACCATTGTATGTAGTTGATGGAATGTTCTTCGATAATATTGATTTCCTTAATCCTTCGGATATTACATCCATTTCGGTATTGAAAGATGCTTCGGCACTTGCAATTTTCGGAGTTAAGGCTGCAAGTGGTGTCGTTTTAATCGAAACCAAATCGGGTAATTATGATCAGAAAACCGAAGTTAGCTACGAAGGCTATTCAGGCTATCAAATTGCTCAGAATGTAGTAAAAATGGCCAATTCAGAACAATTCACAACCATGGCTATGGAATCAGGTTCAGCGCCTGACATGCAGTTTATTAATAATGCCATGCAACGCTTTGGCAGAAGCCGTGTAAATCCAGATGTACCTGATGTAAATACAGACTGGTATCAGGAAATACTTCGTCCCGCCAAAATTCAGAATCACAGTTTCAATGTTGGCGGAGGTGGGTCCAAAGCTAAATATTCACTTGGAGCGAACTACTTCTCCCAGCAAGGTGTCCTTAATATGAAAAATGAATACTCGCGATTTAACCTGAGAGCTAAAGTGGATATTAAGGCTAATAACTGGCTGACTGTTGGAGGAAATATAGTGCTTAGTAATGCAGTAAAATATTCGGAGCAAGGCGGCGCATGGAACCAGGCTTATTTTGCTGTTCCTATTTTACCTGTTTATGATCCATCCAATACGGAGGCCTGGCCAACTGCTTATGCCAATGCACAGGATCTCGGATACAGGAGCGGGCAAAATCCTTTTCCAACATTAAAATACAATGAAGACAGGAATAAAATAAATAAAATGTTGGCCAATTTCTATATGGAATTTACCCTTATCCCAAAAATGCTGACCTTCAAAACAACCTACAACCACAGTTATACTTCTCTTGACCAAAGGATTGTTAACCTGCCGTATTTTATTGGTAACAGTTTCCAGAATCCCAATTCTAAACTTACAAAAAGATTTGAAACGTATTCCGACCATATCTGGGATAATGTACTCACATTTACCAAAGAAATTGATAAACATAACTTCACTTTAATGGGAGGTACATCCTACCGTGATGATGGCTGGCAAAAACTGGAAGCTCAGGGTGTAGATTTCCCCCTGTATCCTAGCCAGTCATGGTATATCAACCAATCGGCTACAGTGCCGTCCGAAGGCGTCAACGATGACGGGCGAAGGGAATATGGATTTTCATATTTTGGCAGGCTGGCATACAATTACAACAGCAAGTATCTGTTATATGCAACCTACCGTGCTGACGGCAGTTCGAAATACCAGGAAAAATGGGGCTATTATCCTACCGTGGGTGCCGGCTGGGTATTAAGTGAAGAAAAGTTCCTGAAAAATAACAGCGTTATATCTTTCCTTAAATTACGCGGAAGTTGGGGAAGACTGGGTAACAACTATGTTAATGCCACTACCGGAGCATTTACATCAGATGTTGTTAAATGGCCATTCGGTGGAGTTTTATATTCTGGTACCATATCTAATTCAACCTTTGCTTCACTCAAATGGGAACTTACTGAAGAAACTAATATTGGTGTTACAGCCAGGTTTTTAAAAGATAAATTAACTGCTGACATTGATTATTATATCCGAAACACTAAAAATGCCGTTATTCCGGTTTCCGTTCCCGGAACCAGGGATGTGATTGTTAAAAATGCAGGAGAGATACAGAATTCCGGAATTGAATTCTCACTCAATTGGAGCGATGAAATTACAAAAGATTTAAGTTATTCGGTAGGAGGTAATATTTCGACGCTGAAAAATAAGGTTGTCGATTTGTATGGACAACCCTATATCGATGGTGGTAGTGCCGAATTCAGACAACGCTCAATTGTTGGCGAACCATTAATGGCTTTCTTTGGTCGTGAAATAGCCGGAGTATACCAAACCCAGGCTGAAATTGATGCCAATCCTGATGCTGTTGCCAATGGATTGGTTCCCGGCGATTTCAAATATAAAGATCAGAATGGGGATGGAATAATTAATGATGACGACAGGGTTAACCTGGGATCCTATTTCCCGAATTTAATGTATGGTATCAATCTGAGCCTGACTTATAGAGATTTTGATCTAACAGCTAATATGTACGGCCAATCAGGGAATAAAGTTCTGAATCGTAAACGAGGAGAAGTAATCTGGACACCTGATCAAAATATGGATGCTGACCTGGCGATAAACCGCTGGCATGGTGAGGGTACATCAAACTCATATCCTTCATCAGCAGGACTTCGTAAAGGATGGAACCAGAAAATGAGCGACTTTTTTGTTGAAGATGGTTCATTCTTCCGAATCCAGAACGTTCAGCTCGGGTATAAAATAAAAGGCAAAAAACTTTTTGGTGCAAACATCCCTGAAACGAAGGTATCACTGACTGCCGACAGGCCATTAACCCTTTTCAAATACCACGGCTTCACACCCGAAGTTGCTAATGGAGTTGATTCCCAAACCTATCCTGTACCGGCAACTTACACCGTTGGTCTGAATGTTAAATTTTAACTTCTAACACTTAAAAAAATGAAACTAAAATCTATATATATCCCATTAGCATTCCTGGCTGCAACTTTTATTTTTGCTACAGGTTGCAAAAAACAATTAGACGAACTCGCCGAAAACAAAACCTATACCGGGGGCACAGATTATACCAAATCAAGCGATATGATAAAACCGCTTCTCGGTATATATGTTAAATTAAGTGCTACCGAATGGGAAAACTATCCTCTTATTGCAGTAAGGGGCGACGATGTAAATGCAGGCGGACTGGGCGACCAGCAGGATTTTTCAGAAACCGATAATTACAGGTACAATAAAGACTATTGGATGTATAATTCGGTATGGCAGAACCATTATATTAAAATTACCAATGCTAATTCAGCCATTCAGCAAATACTTTTATACAAGGAAAATGCAGGCAACAAAGCGCTGGCTGACCAATACATCGCCGAAGTGAAAGTGCTTCGTGCCTATTGGCTGCTCACTTTATCACGAATTTGGGGTCCTATACTTATTCCTATTGATCCCGATCCGACGTCACTCTATGTTGCTCCTTTGTCAACAAAAGACCAGGTAATGCAGCATATTTCGGACCAGATAGACGAAGCGCTTCCTTATCTGGTAGATATGAGGCCTAATGAGCGAATTGATATCCCGGGCGGTGTTACCAAATACACAGCCCTGGCAGTTAAAGCATTGGCAAATCTTGAACTAAAGAATTACCAGAAAGTGGCTGATGCTACTGGTGACATCATTAAATCCTCAAAATTCAGTTTATATCCTGATTTCTATAACCTTTTTAAAATACCCGGCAAACTCAGTAACGAGAATCTTCTCGAAATGCAGTATTCCGATCTTGGTCAAGGTTCAGGAGACAACTTTGGTTATCTGTATGCATTTTTCGGACCGCAAGGATGGACACCCAAAATTACAGGTGCCGGCGATGGCTGGGGATTTTTTGAACCAAGCCTCAAATACATTAAATTTATGATCGGAAGAGGCGAGAAAACACGCCTGGAAACAAGCGTTCTCTTTACTCCACGCGGGATAGCTGAAATAGCAAAAACAACAACTGTACCTTCCTGGGTATCAAATACTACTCCTTCGGGTGATGTTATCAACGATTTTGCCCGTGAAATGTTTGCCAGCGGGAAACATTACCTGCCTTCGGATCAGCTCACTACCGGGCGTACGGATTATGGCACCAATCAGAACATGATCGTCATCAGGTATGCCGAAGTACTGCTTATGTATGCCGAAGCGCTAACACAAGGTGCTTCCGGATCAGCCGGATCAGCCGACGATGCTGTGAATACAGTGAGAACAAGAGCAGGCCTTGATCCGATTGCAGGGGTTACCAATGCACAGGTTATGGATGAAAAATTTGCAGAACTCGCCATGGAATGGGGAACCCGCTTTTATGATATGGTAAGGCTAGGACAAGTCGAAGACCTCAATTACGATGGCAGAACCGGATTTGCCATGGATAAAGCATACCTTCCTTATCCACAGGCACAGGTAGATTTACTGCCAATATTGAAACAGAAATAAGCTATTTAGTCAAACTTAAAGCAGATACAATATGAAAATCATAACTAAATTATCCATACCGGTCTTAATGCTATTACTGGCAGCAAGCTGCCAGAAAGGCATAGACCCGATTACTGCAGTTGCACCCGGTCCGGATACAGAAGTGCCGGTAGTTAAAATAAACTACCCTACTGATGTTACTTTGATAAGGGATGATGCTCCATCTGTGCCTATTAAAATTCAGGTTGAAGCGTCAGATGATATTGAGCTTACATCCATTGTCCTCACTTTGGATGGAACCCAGATTACATCGTTTAATAGTTTCATCGATTATCGCAGGGCTGTTGAATCCTATATTTACGATGGAATTACTGATGGCGTGCATGAACTTACGGCTACAGCTACTGACCTTTCAGGGAAAACAAGCTCAGTTTCTGTTCATTTTACCAAAACAACACCCTACCATCCAATTTATGACGGAGAGGTTTTTTATATGCCTTTCGACGGGGATTTTATAGAACAAGTTAACAACATTCAACCAGACTCAGTGATTGGCACCCCAGGTTTTGTTGATGGAAAAATCGGGAAAGCCTATGTTGGATTTCCTAATTCCTATATTGGTTTCAAAACCTCTAGTTTACCAGGTATACCGGGAACTGAGTTTAGCCTGGCTTTCTGGTATAATTTGAAGGCGGGGCAACCACCGGATGATAGAGCTGGAATTCTTGAAATATGTCGTCCCTATGCAGTGTTTAACGATTCTACAAGGTATAAAGGTTTCAGATTATTCCGTGAAGCAAATGGCACCAAACAAAATATCTCAATTAATTTTGGTTTGGGAACGGCTGAAGTATGGTCATTAAGTCCTTCTACAACCATTGAACAAACAGGTAACTGGATACACATTGCAGTATCATTTTCAGCCACAAACGCAACAGTATATGTTGATAATCAAGTTGCTAAAACTATATCCTTAGCCGGGCCGATTGATTGGACCGATTGTAATTACCTTTCCATTATGTCAGGAAGGCCATATTTTGCGTATTGGTCTCATTTGTCGGATATGAGTAATATGGATGAATTACGTATTTTTAATAAAGCAATAACTGCAGATGAAGTTTCACAACTTTATTCTGCAAAATAACCTGGTTGATTGAGTGTTTGGATTGGAAAGGGGGATTTGATTTATCACTTCCCTCTTTCTTACTTAACTAAATTCAGATAATCTATTCCTTCTTTATTAAAATACTGGCATAAACTTTTCAAAAATTCCGGAATTTGTTTTACCGGAACATCACGCAACCTGTATCTCAATAAAATTATACTGCAATGAAGTCAATTTCCCCTTACATTATTTTTATTTTACTAACTCTTAATTGGGCTTGTAAAAAAGACACTCAGGAAGTTGGCTCACTCAAAATTTCCTCTTGTGCGGCGAACGACAAAGTACTAAGTAATTCATCTCAGACTGCTGATGTTGCAGTAGATGCAGACTTTGTTCTCAAATTCACTGCTGCTGTCGATAGTAATACTGTGAAAAATAATATTTTAATCAAGGACAAAGATAACGTTATCGTTCCGGATATCTATTTCAGGTTTGCAGACGGGTATAAAACTGTCACAATCAAAACCTTTAAGGATCTGAATCTGAAACAGCAGTATACACTTTATGTTCTGAAAACCCTCACAGGAAGTAAAGGAGAAACCTTTACAGAAACCAGCTTTGTATTTACTACTGTAAGTGGCTCGTTTATATTGAATTCGATTTCGCTGGAAAACCAGAATTTCATGACACCCCTGCATGTATACAATGTACATGTGGAAGGATCAGTGCTGAAACTTGAATTTTCAGACCCAGTTGACACAACAAATATTAAATCAAAGTTTACTGTGGAAGGCAATGCCGTTTATAATGTTGCACTAAGCAACTCCGACAGATCCATTCAGTTGGAATGCACTCAAAAGCTGCAGGGTTATACCAAATACTCTTTCACCATATCTACTACGCTTAAGTCGAAAGTTGGAACTAAATACGAAGGATTCAGTAATTGGTTCTCCACAGCTTTAGATTCTACTCTCAAATTCCCGTTAATCACTGACGACGAATTATTGACACTCATACAGCGCCAGACCTTCAAATACTTTTATGATTATGCTCATCCGACAAGCGGCATGGCCCGCGAACGCTATTCATCGGGCAACACAGTAACAACAGGAGGATCAGGCTTCGGGGTTATGGCCCTGATTGTAGGAATGGATCGTGGTTTTATTACACGCCAGCAGGGAACAGACCATTTAACCAAAATAATCAGTTTCCTCGAAACTGCCGATCGTTTTCATGGAGCCTGGTCGCATTGGATTGATGGCAGTACAGGTAAAGTGATTCCATTTGGCGATAACGATAATGGCGGCGACCTGGTTGAGACTGCCTTCATGGCACAGGGCCTGATAGCCATGCGTCAATACCTTAATCCGGCCACGCCTGCAGAAAACAGCCTGATTACCAGGATAAATGCATTGTACGACGGTATCGAGTGGGACTGGTACAGACGTAGCGGTCAAAATGTGCTGTACTGGCACTGGTCGCCTGATAAGGGATGGATTATGAATTTCCCCCTCCATGGCTATAACGAAACGTTGATCACCTACATCATGGCGGCGGGTTCACCTACTCACTCTATACCCAAAGTAGTTTATACTGAGGGTTTTGCCAGGAACGGAGGAATAATTAACGGAAAAACATTCTATGGATATAGGTTACCATTGGGAAATGATTATGGTGGCCCTTTATTTTTTGCCCATTATTCATTCCTGGGTCTGGATCCGCGAAACTTATCGGACGCCTACGCGAATTACTCGGAACAAAATGTTAACCATTCGCTGATTAACTGGCAGTATTGTGTAACAAATCCTAAAAAATGGCCTAATTATAATGCTTATTGCTGGGGATTAACTGCCAGCGATATCCCGAACGGTTATACGGCCAGCAGTCCGACAAATGATGTTGGCGTTATTGCACCTACAGCCGCTGTTTCTTCACTTCCTTATACTCCTGAAAAATCAATGAATGCCATCCGGTACTTTTACTATATTGCAGGTGATCGTTTATGGGGTGAGTATGGATTTTATGATGCGTTTGATGTCAGCGAAAATTGGTGGGCCAGTTCCTACCTGGCCATCGACCAGGGACCCGAAATAGTAATGATAGAAAACTACCGGACCGGGCTGATATGGGATCTTTTCATGAGTGCGCCGGAAGTGCAAGCAGGGCTGACCAAATTAGGTTTCAGCTACAAATAAAAGTCTTAATCGCTTAAATAAAATCTCTTTTTATTTGGGTCAGGATATTTTTATAAATACGGAAATCCAAAACAAGAATTAATTTCTAAGGAGGAAAACGATATGAAAAACCGGATAATGCTCAGCAATTTATTATTACTTGTCCTTTTCATAAGTGTTTCAGGTTGTGCCCAGTCGCAGCAACAGGCATTCAAATCCTACGGGAAAATAAATTATCCGGCTACATCTGATGAAATAGCAATGCTTGATTCCATCCAGTATAAGACCTTTCTTTACTTTTTAAATGAGCATAGTCCTGATAAGGGAATTGTGAAGGACCGCGCTGCAGCATGGGCTCCTGCAAGCATAGCAGCAACCGGTTTCGGAATCCCTTCCTTTGCTATAGGAGTTGAGAGAAATTGGATTACACGCAAACAGGCTGCTGACATTACCCTGAATATTCTGAAATTCTTTGCCTATTCCGTTCAGAGTACTGATACCAATGCCACAGGATATAAAGGATTTTATTACCATTTCCTGCGCATAAATTCAGGCACGAGAGAATGGAAATGCGAACTTTCATCTATAGATACAGGCTTACTGATGATGGGTATCATTTTTGCCCGGAATTATTACAATCTGGATGATGAAACAGAGGAACAGATTCGATCGCTTGCAGCAACACTATTAGAACGAATGGATTGGAAGTTTATGCAAATGTCGGCAACTGCCAAACATCCCAATGCATTATCCATGGCCTGGACTCCGGAACAAGGATTGCTCAACCACGGTTGGAGCGGGTACAACGAAGGACTTTTTCTTTATATCCTGGCTGCCGGAACCGGCATGGAAGATGTGAACCGGAGTTTTGATTCATGGCTTTCAACGTATGAATGGAAAACACCTTATAAAGGACTTTCACATGTAGCATTCCCCCCTTTGTTCGGACACCAGTTTTCGCAGGCATTTATCGACTTCCGCGGCCTGGGCGATAAATATATGAAGGAAAAAGGGATTGATTACTTCGAAAACTCAAGGCGGGCAACCTATGTTCAGCGCCGGTATGCTAGTGATAATCCAAAAGGATGGATCGGTTATGATTCGCTTTGCTGGGGCATTACCGCATGCGACGGGCCTGGTGGTGAATACAATTTTGGCAACAAAAAATTTGAAGGTTATGCCGGCAGAGGTACCAGCGGACCTGATTTTACTATCGCTGAAGATGGCACAATTGCTCCATACGGTTCTCTTTCTTCATTGCCATTTGCTCCCGAAATTGTTTTCCCAACTATAAAATCGATGAATAAAAAGTACGGTTCAAAAATATGGGGCAAATACGGTTATTACGACTCATTCAATCTTACTGCAAAATGGGTGGATAGCGATTTCCTTGGTATAGATGAAGGCCCGATGCTTATTATGATTGAAAATTTCAGGACCGGGTTGGTATGGAATTATGTTATGAAAGACCCTGTCATTCAGAAAGGATTGGACAAACTAGGTTTTGCGTATATAAAATAAATTTACCTGGCCATGAAAAATTTAATATGCAAGTGTATTTTGGCAATCCTCTTGTTACTCTCAGCCAGCATTATAAAAGCCCAGGTTAAAACACTCGACGACTTTGAAACCAAAAATGGCTGGAATTTTATCAAATCCGATGGCGTTAATCTTAATTTATCCATTGAAAAAGGAATATCAGGCAATGCAATCCGTTTCGATTATGATTTTACCCACGGAACCGGTTATGGTGGCATACAGAAACTTTTCCCGATTGACCTTCCGGATAATTACGAATTTACCTTTTATTTGAAGGCTGATTCACCTGCCAACAACTTGGAAATCAAATTTATCGACAGCACTGGTAATAATGTGTGGTGGATCAGTAACCGCAATTATGACTTCCCTACAACCTGGAAAAAGATCACCATCAAAAAACGAAATATCAGTTTTGCCTGGGGACCAACAAATGATCAAAATTTAAAACGAATTGACCGGATTGAATTCACTATAGCATCTTTTGTTGGCGGCAAAGGTACTATCTGGCTTGATAATCTGAAATTTGAAAAGCTTCCGCCCGAAACACAATCCTACCCAAAACCATCAGTCCAGGCTACATCTTCGATAAAAAATCATCCTTCCGAATTTATAACTGATAAATCAGATAATACTTTCTGGCAAAGTCAAGGTGTCAAAGATCAGAGTTTGGTTGTTGATTTTAAAGCCCGTAGGGAATTTGGCGGCTTACAGATCAACTGGCTGAAAGATAGTTACGCTCAAAATTTCGATATTTTTTTATCAAACGATGCAAAGAACTGGGAAAAAGTCTATTCCGTTCAGTCCAACCAAAGCGATGTAAGTTTTATCAGGCTGCCTGAAGCCGAAGCTAAATTTATTAAGCTGAATTTTACTAAAAGCAATGCTGCAAATGGAATTGGCATCATTGAAATAAAATTCCTGGATATAAAAAATTCCCTGACAAAGAATGATTTCCTGATTTACAGCGCTAAAAATTCGCCGATAGGTGACTTACCCAGGTACTTCCTGGAACAGGCATCGTATTGGACCATTACCGGAGTAAATAATGATGTTAAGGAAGCCATGATCAACGAAGACGGAATGGTTGAAGTGGACAAAGCCCAATTCTCGATTGAGCCAATGATTAAAACCAGTGATTCTGTTTACAACTGGAGTAATGTTAAAGCTGTACAAACTTTAGGATCTCCGGAAAATAAAAGAGATTTTGTGTTTGTGCCGACAGTTACCTGGCAGATAAAAGATCTGAAATTTGCGACCAGAATTACAGCGACCGGAAAAGCAAATAAAAACTCGAAGCTTGATATCGGCTATTCCTTTAAAAACGAATCAGATAAGCCACAGGATTTTGAGTTTTATCTTTTAATCAGGCCTTACCAGGTTGATCCCTATTACCAGTTCCTTAATCTTACCGGCGGCGCCGGAAAAATAAAATCCATCAGTGAAGAAGACGGCAGCTATTTGGCTGTTGATGATAAGGTTATACTCTTTCAAAATAAATACGACACGTTCGGTGCAAGCAATTCGGATGAGGGAAATATTGTTGATATGGTTCGCAAAGGGAAATTACCTTCGGAAAAATCAGTTGTCGATCAAAACAGCCTGGCAAACGGAGTTGTAAAATATTCGTTACATCTGAATCCGGGAGAACAAACCGAAATCTTTGTTGCAATTCCTTTTTATGGCAAAAACACGCCGGATGGTAAACTCATCGTTGAAAATACAGCTGATGAATTCAACAAATCAATAGCCTTCTGGAAGTCAGAAGTTGATCATATCAGGTTTAACCTGCCTGAGTCGGCCGACAGGATTGTAAATACATACAAATCAAACCTGGCATACATACTGGTAAACAGGGATAATGCAGGTATTCAGCCCGGCTCGCGTTCGTACGAGCGCAGCTGGATCCGCGATGGCGCCTTAACATCATCGGCACTGTTGAAATCCGGTATTGTACCCGAAGTAAAAGACTTTATTAACTGGTATACTTCATTTCAATATAAAAACGGGAAAGTCCCTTGTGTGGTTGATCATCGCGGCCCTGATCCGGTTCCCGAAAACGACAGCCATGGGGAAATGATTTACCTGCTTCGCGAATATTTCAACTTTACGCACGACACAGCTTTCCTCCGTTCAAAAAATGAACATGTATTAAAAGCAGTCGAATACATTGAATCATTGATTGCCCAGCGATCAACTGATGAGTATAAAAACGGAAATGATAGTATGCGTGCTTTTTACGGACTGGTTCCCGAATCCATAAGCCACGAAGGATATTCAGCCAAACCCATGCACTCGTACTGGGATGATTTCTTTACGTTGAAAGGGTTAAAGGACGCAACCGAAATACAGAAAATACTGGGTGAGACAACAAATCATGAACGGGTAAAGAAGATCCACGATACGTTCAGCGGAAACCTTTACCATTCACTGGAACTCGCCATGAAATTGAGAAAAATCGATTACATACCAGGTTGCGTGGAACTTGGTGATTTTGATGCAACATCAACAACAATTGCATTAACGCCCTGCAATGAGCTGAATAAACTTCCGAAGCCGCAGGTATACAACACATTCGACAAATATTATGAATTTTTCAAAAACCGGAGAGACGGCAAATTGGATTGGATTAATTACACCCCTTACGAAAACAGGCTAATAGGATCATTTATCATTTTAGATCAACCGGAACGGGCACATGAACTGATAAAATTTTTCCTGCACGATCAGCGCCCGCAAGGATGGAACGATTGGGCCGAAGTGGTATGGAAAGATTACCGGCATCCAGGGTATGTAGGAGATATGCCGCATACATGGGTTGGCAGCGATTTTATTAATGCTATCCGCTCCATGTTTGTTTATGAAAATGAATGGGACCAATCACTTGTATTAGCTTCGGCACTTTACCAGGATTGGATTGATGCACCCCAGGGAATGTCAGTTGAAAATCTGCCAACTTACTATGGAGAGATTTCATATTCCATATTAAAGGAAAGCGACAAGTATCGTTTTTCAATACGTGGCGACCTGAAACTTCCGGCTAACGGCATAAAAATCAAAAACTACAATGGCTCAAAACTTCCTGTAAAAGTAGTCGTTAACGGGAATGAAATAAAAGACTTTAATAATAAGGAAATTACGGTAAAAGAGATTCCGGCAGAAGTTGTTATTTATTATTAGCCGTCGTTTCGCATGTTAATCAAATCAGTATAAATCCAGGGCAACTTTATGAAAGAAAAGTTACAAAACTCAGATCAAAGCACAAAAGCTGAAGGCCATATCCCCTTTTCACAGTTAGCGGCTTACGGCGCCGGTGGTATTATTCCCATTGCCCTCTTTAATGTTGCCGGAATACTGGTCGGGCTTATGGGAAATATCAGTCTTGGGCTCAGTGCTTTCTGGCTGGGGGTTATCCTGATTATTCCACGTTTGTGGGATGCCATTTCCGACCCGATTATAGGACATCTTTCGGATAACACCCGGACCCGTTGGGGAAGGCGGCGCCCTTACCTGCTCTTAGGAGGAATATTGGTTTCAGTCACTTTTGTGATTATGTGGTGGATACCAAAAGGTGAAATGGTACAAACATGGTTCCCGACTGATGCAAGCTATCACGCTTTTCAACTTGTTTACATCCTGATTACACTACTGTTATTTTTTACTGCAGTAAATATCTTCGAGATTCCTCACGGTGCCCTTGGCATGGAAATGACTACTGATTCCCACGCCCGCACCCGCCTGTTCAGTGCTAAAAGCTTTGTCGGCAACTTGTTTGCCATGAGCACTCCCTGGCTTTTCGCTATTGCCAGCATGGAAATTTTCAAGGGACCCGGAGGTAATGAAGCCGATGGAATGCGCTATGTTTCCATTATGATCGCAGCCATTTTAATCCCTCTTTCGTTCTGGTGGTTTTTCAAATTACGTGAGCCTGGATTTAAAAAAGTTAAACAGCAGGAAAAAACGCACTTCTGGAAAGATATGAAACTGGTTGTCTCAAACCGGAACTTTGTAATGCTTACGCTGACGGTTTTTACTCTGGCCATGGGCTTTAACTTTGTGCAATTGCTCGGCTCCTATATCCCTATCTTTTATGTTTTTGGCGGCGATAAAGTTGCCGGTGCAACCATGCTTGGAATAAACGGAAGCGTTTGGGCCATTACAGGTGTGCTGGCTGTGTTTCCCCTGAATTGGATAAGTCCTAAACTGGGTAAACGAAGCACCCTGGTCATAGCAATGGTTCTGATGAGCGTGGCACAACTTTCGAAGATAGTTTGTTATAACCCGGAATATCCTTACTTAATCCTTATTCCTACCGTTTTATTATCAGCTGGCATGTTGTTTTTCTTCACACTTGGTTCATCAATGGTAGGAGATATTTGTGATGAAGATGAAATGAACACCGGAAAACGCTCTGAGGGAAGTTATTACGCTATTTTCTGGTGGTTTATAAAAATGGGAACTGCCTTTGCAAGTTTTGTTGCAGGTGCTTTGATTGTATTAACCATGTTTGATGCAGCACAGGTTACTAAAGTTGATAGTTTGCAAGGGAATATCAGGGAACTGCGGAATAAGGTGCAAATATGGAACGGCGATGAGGGCTTTAACGGTATAACGGCATCGTTGCTCAAAACCACTCAAGAACAATGTAAAGATGCATTGGATGAGTCAAAAATCTATATTGCATTTCTTGAAAAAGAATCTGTAAAAAAAGATAACGAAGCAAATCAGAATATTGCTGCATACCAAAGTGATAGAAAATCAGCCTTGATGAATGCTCTATCCGAAACAAAGTTAACAGTCAACGGACTGGAGAACATTCAGTCGCGCCTGGATGCACTTGAACCTAATCCTCAGGACTCGGTGGTTAATAAACTTGCGAAAGAAGCAGTTGCTCTTACACTCCAGACCAAATTTGAAAAAGCGAAAGTGACTTCATTCGAACTTTTATCACACCTGGAATCCAAAGCGCTGGTGCCCAAAATGATTAAAAAAGAAGAAACAGATAAACACTATACCCAGATTATGAAGGAAATTAAAGGAGTTGAAGAGCAAATTTCCAAAATTCAGACCTCCTCTTCGCTGGCATCCCTGTATAAAGATCTTGGAAGTATCGAAAAAGCTATCATGCCACTTACCCAGCAAACACCTTATACCCTTTTGATGATGCGCATTGTCGAAATCGGGTTACCATTCCTGCTGAGTTTGCTCGCTATTTTCATCGTGCTCAAATACACACTTACTGAGAAACGATCATACGAAATTAAAGAGATTCTTAAGCAAAGAAATGCAGAGCAGGCAAACGGAGAAAATGGTGCTTAGGAACCAACAAAAGGCTAAATTCTGTATTAACAGATGCTAAGTGCATGGAAACAAGAATCTGGAAACTGGAACGAAAACATTAAAAAATACTTAAAATGACATTTACCATCAAAGAAGATAGTTTCTACCTCAACGATAAAAAGGTATTTCTCAATTCGGGAGAAATTCATTATTTCAGGATTAAGCGCGAACTGTGGGATAAACATCTGGATGCAGCCAAAGAGGCCGGGCTGACCACCGTGAGCTCTTATGTTCCATGGGCATGGCACGAATACGAGGAAGGCGTTTTCGATTTTAACGGCACGTCACTCCCGGAACGCGACCTGCAAGGCTGGCTCGATCGCTGCCAGGCTCACGGGTTAAATTGCATCGTAAAGCCAGGGCCATTTATACTGGCTGAAACCCGCGGAGCCGGTTTACCAAATTGGTTTTTGGAACAATAC
This sequence comes from Bacteroidales bacterium, assembly GCA_038322655.1. GTDB lineage: Bacteria > Bacteroidota > Bacteroidia > Bacteroidales > UBA4417 > UBA4417. Next base: position 40,644 of record JBBQGD010000002.1, read on the forward strand.
GCTGACGATGTAAAAATGCGAAAAAGCAAAGGCGAAAAAGTCGCCAGCGACGGCGTAAGCCTTTTCAACCCGATTTACCTGGAAAAAGTGGCGCTTTGGTACGATCACATCATGCCCTTTATTAGCAGGCATCAATTATCAGCCGGTGGCAATATAATCATGATGCAGATTTGCAATGAGATCGGTGTTTTTTCGTGGCTGGCGCACCAGGGCGATTATTGCCCCATCGTGAAGGATCATTTCGGCTCGTACTTATCCAAAAAGTTTACCAGCATCAGCGAAGTAAATAATTTATGGGGGACTAATTATAAAGACTTTGCCGGGGTTGAACTTCCTCCCGATGGCAACCTTCCTTATGCCTCGAAGAATGACCGTGGCCGCGATTATGAATGGCATTTATTCTGGAGAACCTATTATGGCGACTATCTTCGGTTACTGACTCACATGACCAGGGACCGTGGCGTTACACTTCCATTGTATCACAATCTTCCGGGCTGGATTTATGGCAACGGATATGAATTCCCGGTGAACATCACCATGTATGAGGATTTATTTGAAGATAAAAGCGAGATTATTTTCGGGGTCGATCACATTCCCGAATTCTTCTCGTACCGTAACCTGCACGACGACCGTATAATTAATGATATAACTTTAGCCATGCAGGGCGACAAGCCCTTGTTTGCTGCCGAATTCCAGTGCGGCTCGCGCGAACATCATGTGGAGACAAATCCCCGCGAGATGGAACTCTTTTATAAAGCAAGCATTGCCAATGGACTGGTCGGTTGGAACTATTATATGTTTTCGCAGGGACGCAACCTGAGACATAAAGGATATTCAGGTGATACTTTTTACTGGTTCAATCCTCTTACTCCTGAAGCAGAGCGCACAAGCGCTTTTCCTTTGGTTAAGAGAATGAACCAGGTTTTAAACACATCCGAAAGCATTATTGTGACAGCAAAGCGCAAAGCCGAGGTTTGTGTCCTTTTCTATCCTCCATATTACGCTACTGAACTTGAACGGCCCGAAACGGGAAAATCCGAATTAAAATTCAATGTATCCGCCATCCGCAGACCTGCTTATTTTGACGGATTGCTCAAAGTCCTCCAGATTCTTAATATCGATTATGATATGGCTGATCTGAATAAAGCTACAGCTGATTCACTGGCAAAATATAAACAAGTTTGGGCTTTCAGCACCGATGAAATGAATGCTGCAGCGCAACAAACCATTGTTGACTATACTCTTGCCGGCGGCAACCTGGTACTTTTCCCCTACCTGCCTGATCGTGAAATGTCGCAGAAACCTTGCACCATTATTCGCGATGCACTGGCAATTGCACCTTCCGGAAGCGAAACTATTGATTCCCCTTTGATTGATGTGTATGACCTGAAAGATATCAAGTGTGCCAATCCGCAAAGCATTTTTTCAGAAGAATCATTAGCCGGGGCGGAAATTATTGCACGCACCATCCGGGGTTCTGTCTGCGGATTCTCAAAAACCCTGGGAAAAGGAACATTTATTCACGTGGGAACATGGATTGGATTCGACACCGAAGGTCAGAAACCGGTTTATGAAGCGCTTCTGAATCAATCTGAAGCAAAGCTCAGGCAGGCTGATTCCGATAATTATCACATCAATGTAAGGCAAAGATTCACGAATGAAAAATCTGCCATTCTGTTTATAGGGAATTACTATAACGAAGAGCATACAGGTAAGGTAACCTATACCCATCCAGCCAGCGGTGAGATGATTTCAATTCCTTATTCAAAGGAAAAAATGTTGTGGCCTCCTCTTTACGGTGTGTTAACTCCAATATGTATCAGTGTTAATGACGATTTGAAGATTCTTCACAGCACTTCTGATATTCTTAAAATTGATCTGGCAAACAAAAATCCGAAAATTACCCTTTACGGGGATCGTGACCTGGCCGGAGAAATTGTTTTTGAAGGCCCCGGAATAAAAAGGATCAGTTCTGCCACCATGGATGGCAAATCTATGAGAATAATGCGTGACGAAAAACGGATTGCATTTATTTATAGTCACATACACAATGCTGAAATGGTTATGAATGTTATGATCAAATAATCAAGAAGCTTTACAGAGAATCCAAATATATCTGTCACCCTTTAAAATCTTGAAATGAATTAATAAGAAGTACCTAAAATGTCACAAAAATTCAACTGATTAAAAGTCATGAACAAAACCAAAATACTTTTAGTTAAAGGCATCTCTATAGCAACTATAGTAATAGGAGACGAAGCATATATTTCCATCACAGATATTGCCAGAAATAAAAATGCTTCAGAACCTAAAGATGTAGTTAAGAATTGGTTGCGTTCAAAAACAACTATTGAGTTTCTTGGAATTTGGGAACAATTGTATAACCCCGACTTCAAAGGGGTCGAATTCGACTCCTTTCTCTATGAAGCTGGGAGTAACTCTTTTACACTTTCCCCATCAAAATGGATTGAAGCCACAAATGCAAGAGGAATTATTTCCAAGGCGGGGCAAAACGGCGGCACATACGCCCACAAAGACATTGCTTTTGAATTCGCTTCCTGGGTGAGTTCGGGATTCAAACTTTACCTGATTAAAGAATTCCAAAGGCTTAAGGCAGAAGAAAATGAACGTCTGCAACTCAATTGGAACCTTCAGAGAACCCTGGCTAAAGTGAATTATCATATTCATACGGATGCGATTCAGGAAAACCTGATTCCAATAGAATTGACAAAACAACAAATCAGTTTTGTATATGCAAACGAAGCTGATATGCTCAATATGGCACTGTTCGGAACGACAGCCCGTGAATGGCGTAAGGAAAATCCGCTAATTGAAGGTAATATCAGGGATTTGGCTTCTATAGAACAACTGGTTGTGCTATCCAATATGGAAAGTATAAATGCAGTTCTTATCCATCAGGGCATAATACAAAGTGAACGATTATTTCAATTAAATAAAATTGCCATTACCCAAATGAAATCATTGGTTGGGAATAAAAATTTAAGAAAATTGAAATAAGTATCGAAATCTAATTAGTATAAACAAAAAAATGGAAATCAAAAATTCATCCGGTCTTAAATTCAGTTTCCTTGGGAACGGCTCAGTGCAACATATTGAGGTTGACCCTATACGGATCAGCCTGAAAGCCACAACCCCTTTTTCAAAATCAGGAGCAAATATTTACCTGCGAAAAAGGACAAATCCTGTTGAATTCAAAGCCCTTTTAGGCCCGGAGAGTAGCAGCCATTTCCAGGTTAAGGATAACACTTTTATTGCCCAAGGCACCTGGAATAGCCTCGAATATGTTTGTACACTTCAACTTTCGCCAAAGAGTTTGAGTTGGCAATGGAGCATTGATATTCAAAATACAACTCCTGATAGCGTTGAACTTGACGTGATTTGCGTTCAGAACGTCGGACTAAAACCAATATCAAACGGTTTGGTAAACGAATATTATGTCAGCCAGTACCTGGAGCGCCTTATTCTTGCCGACAAGCAGTATGGATCTGTGCTTTGTTGCCGCCAGAATACGGAAGAATCAGTTGGCAATCCATGGCTGATGCTGGCATGCAAAAACGGTGCTGCCTCTGCAAGTACAGATGGAATGCAGTTTTTGGGCAAAACATTCCGTGAAACCGGAATTCCGAAGGGTCTGATGAAAACCAAACTGGGAGGTGAATATTCAGGTGAACTCTCAATGGTTGCTTTGCAGGAGAATCCATTCACCCTGGCTGCGAATGAAAAACACAAAAGTGTTTTTGTAGCTTCATATTTGCCTGACCACCCTGCGGCAACCTCGGTTATAGATTTACAGCTACTCCCTGACCTGGTGAAGGAATTTCACGACGAAATTCAAACTTATGATCAAAGTGAGTTTTTATTACCTGAAACTAACATATTCAATACATCGGCTTTTTTACAGGTTGATGATCTCAATGAGGAAGAAATAAACGAGTTTTTTGACCCCAACCGGCGGCATAGCGAAGTTGAAAACGGAAAACTATTGTCATTTTTTTATGGTCAGAATAACCATGTAATGCTGCGTGCCAAAGAACTATTGACTGACCGACCGCATGGTCATATTCTGCAAGCCGAAGCCGGTTATAAAGCCGATGAAAATATTGTTTCAACAACCGCTTACGCATTCGGGGCTTTTAACTCTCATGTAACACAAGGCAATACCAACTTCAACATTTTTCTATCTGTTGTCACCAGCCAATTCAACGATTCGCCCGAAACAGGACAGAGAATATTTGTTGAAATTGAAGGCCAACGCTATTTACTCGGTGTTCCGTCAGCATTTGAAATGGGTCTGAACCATTGCCGTTGGATTTATAAATCCGGTTCAACTATTTTCCAGGTTCGTACCTGGACTTCAAAAACCTCTCCCAGGGTCAACATGGATTTTAAAGTACTTAGCGGCAAAAAAGTTAAATTGCTCATCACAAACCATTTTGACGAAAGCAATGGTTGGACAGTTGCTCCCGGAACTGAGAAAGATGAGTTTATTTCCAGGCCCAAAGCAGGGAGCATGATCGCTGACAAATTCCCAAAGGCACAATTTCGCATAATTATAAACAGCAATTCCGGGTTTTTAATAACTGGTGGCGAAGCTCTCTATACAAACCGTAAAAGCCATGATGATTCATTTTTTGTGATCTCGGTAAACGAAACTACTGAATTTTGCATGAGCTTTATTGGTGAGGTTTGTAAAACTGCGAATATTGAAAAAATCAAAAATGCAGACAATCAATTTACTGCTGATTGCCTTGATGCACAATCCGGTTTGAATGATATGAGTTTAAACCTTTCTCTGAAAGGAAACCAGGAGAATACTGCTGCAATACAGGAAATTCTCCCTTGGTTTTGTATGAATGCGGTTACCCATTTCCTTACCCCACACGGACTGGAGCAATTTGGCGGGGCTGCATGGGGAACACGCGATGTTTCGCAAGGCCCTTTCGACTTGTTATTGACTATACAAAAATATGATGAAGCAAAACAAGTGCTCCGGACCATCTTCTCGAACCAGAATACATTTGGCGACTGGCCGCAATGGTGGATGTTCGACAGCTATTTTAACATTCGTGCCAGCGACTGCCATGGCGATGTGTATTACTGGTGCATCATTGCACTCAGCAGCTACATAAAAGTGACAGGCGATGTGAAATTCCTTGAAGAGGTTTTACCATACTATCATGAAAATGGGGTTGCCCATGCTGAGAAAACTCCGCTGAATGAACATCTCGACCGGCTGATTAAAATGATAGTAGATTCCTTTATTCCCGGCACTGCACTGGTGCCTTTCGGAGGTGGCGACTGGAATGATTCGCTGCAACCGGTCAGCAAGGATCTGGCTTCGCGTATGATTTCAAGCTGGACTGTTGAAATGAACTACCAGGCTTTTTCTGAATATCAATTTGTTTATCAAAAAGCTGCAAATACTGAAAAGGCAAATGAATTAAAAGATATCTGTACGCGAATAAAATCTGATTTTAACAAATACCTCATCAGTGATGGTGTAGTTGCCGGCTACGGCCTGGTTGAAAAAGATGGCAGCATAAGTATATTGTTGCATCCCAGAGATACTACAACAGGCATACATTACAGCATACTGCCCATGGATCGCGGTGTAATCAGTGGAATTTTCACAAAAGAACAGGCTCTGTATCACCAGAATTTAATTGAACAACATTTGAAAGGCCCTGATGGTGCCCGCCTTATGGATCGTCCTCTCAAATACAAAGGAGGCATTCAGACTATTTTCCAGCGGGCAGAAAGCAGCACTTTCTTTGGTCGCGAAATTGGTCTGATGTATGTTCATGAGCATATTCGTTATGCTGAATCACAGGCAATGCTGGGCAATGCTGATGCATTTGTAAAAGCACTCCGGCAGGCAAATCCTGTCAGTTACCGCGACGTGGTTTCCTGCGGCGATATTCGCCAGGCCAACTGCTATTACAGCAGTTCGGATGTTGCTTTTAAGAGTCGTTACGACGCTGACGAACGCTACGATGAGATCAAAACCGGGCAGATTACACTCAGGGGTGGATGGCGGGTATATTCCAGCGGACCCGGGATTTATATTTCACTGGTTATTTCCCGCTTACTTGGGTTACGGACCGAAGCAGGAAAAATAATTTTAGATCCTGTCATTCCGCATTCAATGGATGGGCTATCAGCCTCAATCAATTTTATGGGTCATGATACAACAATTCGATATGCCGTAAAAGCAGACAGTTTTAGTCCAAAAATGATAACTATTAACGCAAAGGCTGTTCCATTCACTCACGAAGAAAATAAATACCGCAAGGGAGGTGCAGTTATTCCTTTTGAACTGTTTTTATCCTTGTTAAATTTTCAGGGTAATGTTATAGAGATTGAATTGTAGCTGCATTTGCTGATAAGTGTTTAATTAACTCAATCGGAGATGAGATATTTGAAACTGGTATTTTTTTCTGGTTTATTCTGCTTCCTGTCTTGCAAAGGTCAGCAGGCAAAGCAGACTAAACAGGTAAAACCTTCGGAGATCTCCGATGATTCTCTTTTGACACTGGTTCAGTACCATACTTTTCAATATTTCTGGGAAGGAGCCGAGCCTGTTTCCGGTCTTGCCTGCGAAAGGATCCATCTGGATGGAAACTATCCCGAAAATGACCGCTCTGTAATTACTTCAGGAGGTTCTGGCTTTGGAATAATGGCTATACTGGTTGGAATTGAAAAGGGTTTTATCAGCCGCCAGGATGGCTATAATCGCCTCAGGAAAAATGTGGGTTGGCTGGCGAAAGCGGATCGTTTCCATGGCGCATGGCCCCATTGGATGCATGGTGAATCCGGAAAAGTAAAACCATTCAGCTCGAACGACAATGGTGCTGACCTGGTGGAAACAGCTTACCTGATGCAGGGACTGCTTTGTGCAAGGCAGTATTTCAAAGATGGAAATAAAGCAGAGAAAAAACTAGCAGCCGATATCGATACACTTTGGAGAGAAGTGGAATGGTCGTGGTTTACCAATGGAACCACGGATACCTTATTCTGGCATTGGTCGCCCGACAAGGCCTGGACAATGAATTTCGCTATAAAAGGCTACAATGAATGCCTTATAACGTATATATTGGCTGCCTCCTCTCCTACTTATGCTATTCCTGCAGAAGTTTACACAAAATGCTGGGCCCGGAATGGCGACATCGTTACTGACAATGGCGGACATTTTGGCTATAAACTTGCCCTGAAACATAATTATGCAGAAGAATACGGAGGTCCTCTTTTCTGGGCACATTATTCGTACCTTGGTCTTGATCCCAGGGGTTTAAAGGATAACTATGCAGATTACTGGGAAGAAAACAAAAACCAAACCCTTATAAACAGGCAGTGGTGCATTGAGAATCCCGGGAAATACAAAGGGTATGGAGAAAATTGCTGGGGATTAACATCAAGCTATTCCTTAAAATTTTATGCGGCACATGCCCCAGGCGATAAAAGAGATAAAGGCGTTATCGCACCAACTGCTGCACTTTCTTCATTCCCTTATACTCCTGAATATTCCATGCAGGCTTTGAAGCATTTCTATTATGATCTTGGAGATAAGATATGGGGAAAGTACGGTTTCTACGATGCTTTCAGCGAGCAGGAGGATTGGTATCCGGAGAAATACCTGGCAATTGATCAGGGGCCGCAGATTGTGATGATCGAGAATTACAGAAGTGGTTTATTATGGAAACTGTTCATGAGTTGTCCAGAAGTAATAGAAGGATTGAAAAAACTGGACTTCAGCAGCACTTCGGTTGAAAAATAGAAATTTAAACTGAAACCTATGAACAAAAATGTTACGATACTTTTCCTATTTCTTGCGTTCGGAATTTCAGTTCCTGCACAAAAGAATGGTAAAACAATAGTACCAAACAGAAATTCCATTCCTGTTGTTGGGATAATTAAGAATTTATCTGATACAGCACTGCTCGAAATAGTACAGCGCCAAACTTTCAGGTATTTCTGGAATTACGGTCACCCGGTCAGTGGCCTGGCCAGGGAACGAAGTAACACTGTATTAGCCGAACATTACTGGGATTATATCAACGAAGCCTGGGACGAGCCCAATTTCAGTAAGACTCCATTTGGTCCGGATGCATGTGCTATCGGTGGAACAGGTTTTGGAATTATGGGCACCATTGTAGCTGTCGAAAGAGGTTGGATAAGTCGCGATAGCGCAGTTGGCCGGCTGATTCAAATAGCTGATTTCCTGGCAAATGCTGACTGTTTTCACGGTATTTATCCTCATTTTATGGATGGCCGAACCGGTAAAACCATTAAGTTTGATCGGCTGGATGATGCGGCTGACCTGGTTGAAACTTCCTACCTGATGATGGGATTTTTGTGTGCAAGGGAATATTTCAATAACGACATTCCTAAAGAAAAATACCTTCGTAAAAGAATTAACCAGATGTGGAACACAGCTAACTGGAACTGGCATACCAACGGCGAGAAAAAATTATACTGGCATTGGAGTCCAAACAATGGTTTCGATATGAATTTCCCGATCACAGGGTGGAACGAATGCCTGATTACATACATCATGGCTGCTTCATCACCACGTCATCCTATTTCGAAGGATGTTTACGACGGAGGATGGGTTGGCAGCCCGGGATTTATGAACGGGAAATCCTACTATGGAATTAAACTCCCTCTTGGAAATTACGATATGGGTGGTCCTTTGTTTTTTGAACAATACACTTTCCAGGGAATTGACCCAAATGAATTAACTGATTCTCTCGGCAACAATTATTTCGAGCAAGGACTCAACCATACACTGATCAACAGGGCTTACTGTATTGAAAATCCTAAAAAATATGTAGGTTATAGCGAAAATTGCTGGGGGCTCACTGCCGGCTACAGTTACAAAGGATATGTGGCACATTGCCCAGAAGTTGATCTGGGAGTGATCCAGCCAACGGCTGCGCTCTCATCTTTTCCTTATACACCGGAATATTCAATGCAGACGCTCAGGCATTTTTACTATGACCTGGGTGATAAGATCTGGAGCGAATATGGATTTACAGATGGTTTCAGCCAGTCGCATAACTGGTATGCAAAAAGTCACCTTGCCATTGATCAGGGCCCGATCATAGTGATGATAGAAAACTACCGGAGCGGCTTGCTGTGGAAGCTCTTTATGCAGATTCCGGATGTTCAAATCGGTTTGAAAAGACTTGGATTTAGAAGTCCCTGGATTAAATAATAAATCCCGCAAACTAATTTATAAATGCTAATGTTGAGAAATCGGTTGATAGTTTTTTGTTTATTCGCCTCTCTTGTGTCATCAGCTCAAGAATATGAGTATGATTATGTTTTTTTTCGAAACAGTGCAATGGCAGGCAATTATTTTTTCAGCAAATCGGAGAGCAGTGGTGGCTCGACGATAATCAATGTAAATAATAAGCTTCCGGTTTGCGAAACCATCTGGCATACTCCCGGCAATTCATTGGAACTAACTTATAAAAATACTGTAAACGGAAATTGGAAAGCGATTATTCAAATTCCGAAAAAACGCGGTATGGATCATTTTAAAAAAGCCGGATTCCTTTCATTCTGGATATTCAAAACTTCGGATGGTGATCTCCCGGGAGTTCGATTAATGAGAAAGGACAGCAGTCTTAGCAAGATCTTGATAATCCCTGAGGGAAACGTTAATGTTTGGAACCAGGTTATCATACCCACATCTTCAATTGAAAACTTTGATGCAAATAGTCCAGCTGACATTATTGCCGTTGTTTTCTCACAAAAGAATAATAAGGTAAGCAAAGAAAATACGATTTATATTGATGATATTGAATTTCTCGCTGATGAAAATTCAGGACAGATTTCTGAAATTCCGGAAATTATAACGGCAACCGGTTATGCCATGCATGTGGATATCACGTGGATAAAAATAACTGATCCTGCTGTCCGCCTGGTGAAAATTTACCGCTCTGAAAACGGGAAAAAGTATGAAGCAGTTGGCATACAGCAACCTTATACGAATAGCTATGCTGATTTCACAGGCGAAACCAATAAAAAATATTTCTATAAGATTTCCTTCCTGAACTCAAGGTATGAGGAAACTAAATTTTCAGTTCCTGCCTCATCTTCAACAAAACAAATGACTGATGACGAACTGCTTACCATGGTGCAGGAAGCCTCGTTCCGCTATTATTGGGAAGGTGCGGAACCCAACAGCGGGTTGGCAAGAGAAGATATCCCGGGCCGGAAGAATATGATTGCTATCGGTGCATCAGGATTTGGAATAATGGCCCTAATCATTGGTACTGAAAGAGGTTTTATCACCAAAAAAGAATCCGTTGACCACTTTGTTAAAATTGTAAACTTTTTAGAAACGGCAGAAACCTTTCACGGAGTGTATCCTCATTTTATGGACGGCACAAATGGCAAAGTGGTTCCATTCTTTGGTCATCGGGATAACGGGGCCGACCTGGTGGAAACATCCTTCCTGATGCAGGGCCTGTTGGCAGCCAGGCAATATTTCTCAGGCGATAATCAACAGGAACAACTTATCAGGCAAAAAATTACCAAAATCTGGGAAAAAGCAGAATGGGACTGGTTCCGTCAAACACCTGACAGCAAATTTTTATACTGGCATTGGTCGCCCGACCAGGGCTGGGTGATCAATCATAATCTGATTGGATGGAACGAAACTATGGTAACCTATCTGCTGGCAATAGCCTCACCTACTCATCCGGTTCCTTCAAGCATGTATTATACCGGTTGGGCTAACCAGGATAGTACGGGGATAAAATACCGTTCAAACTGGGGACAAACCTCCGAAGGATCACATTATAACAACGGCAATACTTTTTATGGCATTAAACTCGATGTTGGAGTATCCAATGGCGGACCATTATTTTTTACGCATTATTCGTATATGGGTTATGATCCGCATTTTATTACCGATAAATACACGAACTATTTCACAAACAATCAAAACATTGCAAAAATAAATTACCGGTATTGCGTTGAAAATCCTCAACATTTTAAAGGCTATGGCGAAAATGCCTGGGGACTGACTGCCAGTGACGGACCATTCAGATACTCTGCGGATGAGCCCGTACCATGGCAGGACCGTGGAAAAATTGCACCAACCGGAGCTATCAGTTCTTTTCCGTATACACCTGATGAATCCATGGCAGCTCTAAAAAATTATTACTATACTTACGGTAATTTTCTCTGGGGTGAATATGGATTTAAAGATGCATTTGATCTTAACAACAACTGGTGTTCCGAAATTTACATGGGTCTCAACCAGGCGCCACAGGTAGTGATGATTGAAAATTATCGCACAGGCCTGATATGGAAATTGTTTATGCAAAATCCTGAAATACAAAATGGCTTAAAAAAGCTTGAAGTAGAAACAAAAGACATAAAGCACTAAAGAACAGATTATTACCTTGATGTAATTCAGTTCTTATAAAATAATCTATCATGAAGACAATCAAATTATACCTTATCATAGGCTTAATTTTGTTAATTGCTTTACAATCAGAAGCACAGCAGAAAACCTATTGCAATCCCGTAAACATTGATTACGGGTATACCCCCATACCGAATTTCAGCGAATGGGGTAAACACAGGGCTACCGCCGATCCTGTGATCGTAAATTACAAAGGCGACTATTTTTTATTCTCGACCAATCAATGGGGTTATTGGTGGAGCAGCGATATGATAAAGTGGAATTTCATTTCACATAAGTTTCTGCGACCATGGAACGAAGGTTACGATGAACTTTGTGCCCCGGCAGTTGGTATTATCGGTGATACCATGCTTGTTTTTGGTTCAACTTATACCAGTAATTTTACAATCTGGATGAGTACAAATCCAAAATCGAATGACTGGAAGCCCCTGGTTGATTCCTTCGCAATCGGCGGATGGGACCCTGCATTTTTTACCGATGACAATGGCCGTTTTTATATGTACAACGGAAGCAGTAACCAGTTTCCCCTGTATGGAGTTGAGTTAGACAGGAAAACCATGCAGCCCGGGGCAACCCGAAAAGAAATGTACCTGCTCGAACCCTGGCGCTACGGTTGGCAACGTTTTGGTGAAAACATGGATAATACTTTCCTCGATCCGTTTATTGAAGGATCGTGGATGACAAAACATAATGGAAATTATTACCTGCAATACGGTGCACCCGGAACTGAATTCAGCGGTTATGCCGACGGCGTGGTTGTGGGTGACAATCCCCTCGGGCCCTTCGAACCTCAGTCGATGCCATTTAGTTTTAAACCTGGCGGATTTGCCCGCGGAGCCGGTCATGGATCCACTTTTCAGGATAAATGGGACAATTACTGGCATGTTTCAACCATCGCAATTTCAGTTAAAAACAATTTCGAACGCAGAATCGGCATCTGGCCCACCGGTTTCGATAAAGACGATGTAATGTATTGCAATACAGCATTCGGCGATTATCCAACCTATCTGCCCTACGGAAAAGAAGATCACCTGAAAAGCCGTTTTACAGGCTGGATGCTGCTTAATTACAACAAACCGGTTACTGTTTCATCAACCTACGGAAGTTACAATGCCAATTATGCAGTCGACGAAAGTATAAAGACATACTGGTGCGCAGCCACTGCTGATGCGAACGAATGGATACAGTCGGATCTGGGTTCTGTTTGCACAGTAAATGCCATTCAAATTAATTACGCCGATCAGGATGCAGAATTCCTTGGAAAATCGTTAAATGTATATCATCAGTACAAAATACTTGAATCAGTTGATGGCAAAAAATGGAATATCCTGGTTGATAAAAGCACAAACAGGACGGATGTCCCTCACGACTATGTTGAACTTCCAAAACCTGTTGAAACCCGTTACCTTCGATTGGTCAATATCCATATGCCAACCGGTAAATTTGCCATCAGCGGGTTCCGCGTATTTGGTCGGGGAGGAGGGCAAAAACCGGAAGCTGTTAAGGATTTCATCGTGCTGCTTACTAAAAAAGACAAACGAAATGCCTGGCTGAAATGGAGCCCGGTCGACAATGCTTACGCCTATAATATTTATATGGGTACCGATCCGGATAAGCTGTATAATTCCATTATGGTATACAATGCAAATGAGTACTGGCTGAAAACTATGGATAAAGAAAAACCGTATTACTTTACAATCGAGGCAATTAACGAAAATGGAATCAGCCAGTCGTTTCCTCTCATCAAATCAAAATAGCATTCAAAAATCCACTATATAATGAAGCAGCAAAAATTTATTGCCATTCTACTTTTTCTCCTACTATCATTCTATGGATTTGCACAGCAAGTCCAGTATCCCTATGCAACTGAGATCCATAATTTTAAAGTCCTCGACAGCATAAATCCTTCTACCAAGCATGCAATACTTTTTATTGGCAGTTCATCATTTACAAAGTGGACTGACGTTCAGGATTATTTCCCAAATTATACAATAATAAACAGGGGCTTCGGCGGTTCGTGTCTCACAGATCTGATCCGTTACGTCAATGACATTGTTTACCCATATCATCCAAAGCAGGTTGTGATATATTGTGGAGAGAATGATTTTGCTTATTCCGATACCATAACATCTGCGATTGTAAACAGTCGTTTTGTACAATTATTTGAACTGATTCGAAATAGAATGCCCGATGTTAAGATTACCTACATTTCAATCAAACCCAGCCCAAGCCGCTGGCAATTGAAAGATAAATTTATTGCATCAAATAAGTTCATTCGTACGTTTCTAAAAAAACAACCCAACACAAGTTTTGTTGATGTCTGGGAAAAAATGCTAGATAAAAAAGGGCAACCTTTGCCTGACATCTTTCTCGAGGATCAACTTCACATGAAACCCGCCGGGTATGCCATCTGGCAAAAAGCTATTAAACCGCAATTAATTCATTAAATCCAATACATATGATTCGAAAATTACTTCTTTTATCATGCATTCTTTTATTCAGTAATGCAATAGTTTTTTCACAGACCAAGGTATCTGCAGGTGATCAGAAAATGAAAACTTTCGTTGATGCCCTGATGAAAAAAATGACCCTTGATGAGAAAATAGGGCAGTTAAACCTGCCGGCATCCAGCGATATCGTTACCGGTAGCACTGCCAGTAATGATATCGGGAATAAAATTAAAGACGGCAAAGTCGGCGGTTTGCTAAATGCAAAATCCCTGGTAAAAATCCGCAAATTTCAGCAATTAGCTGTAGAAGAGAGCCGCATGAAAATTCCTTTGCTTTTTGGCATGGATGTTATACACGGGTATGAAACCATATTCCCTATTCCGCTTGCACTTTCCTGCTGCTGGGACATGCAGATAATTGAACAATCAGCCCGGGTTGCTGCCACTGAATGCAGTGCCGATGGGGTATGCTGGACCTATTCACCTATGGTTGATATCGCCCGCGACCCTCGCTGGGGGCGCGTTTCCGAAGGTGCCGGCGAAGATCCTTACTTAGGTTCGCTCGTTGCCGAAGCCATGGTAAAAGGATACCAGGGCGATGATCTGAAGAAAAACAATACCATTATGGCATGTGTAAAACATTTTGCCTTGTACGGTGCTGCCGAAGGCGGCCGGGATTATAATACAGTTGATATGAGCTACGTGCGCATGTATAACGATTACCTCCCTCCATACAAAGCCGCAGTTGATGCAGGCGTAGGAAGTGTGATGAGCTCATTTAACGAAATTAACGGCATACCCGCTAGCGCCAACAAATGGCTTTTAACTAATTTGCTTCGTAAACAATGGAAATTCACCGGCTTTGTAGTAACCGACTATACCGCCATCAACGAACTGATAAATCACTGTATCGGTAAGGATCTGGAAGATGTATCGGCAATGGCCCTGAATGCAGGCATTGATATGGACATGGTGGGCGAAGGTGTTCTCCTTAATACAAAGCAACTTATAAAAGAAGGTAAGATATCCTTGAAAACAATTGATAATGCCTGTCGGCTGGTACTGGAAGCAAAATACAAATTAGGCCTTTTCGACGATCCATACCGTTACCTGAGCGAAGAAAGGGCTAAAACAGAAATCTTTACTCCCGAAAACAGGTTAGCCGCCCGAACTGCTGCCGAACATTCAATGGTATTACTCAAAAATGATAACCTTCTGCTTCCTCTCGATCCGTCAAAAAGCATTGCTCTTATCGGTCCGCTTGCAGATATCCGGCCTGATATAACCGGTTCCTGGCCACCTGCAGGCAACCAGGAAAACTCAACGAGTGTGCTGTCGGGTGTTAAAAAGCTGCTCGGCAATTCATCTGAGATTTATTATGCAAAAGGCTGTAACTTACTGACTGACAGGAATTTTTTAAGCCGGATAAATGGTAAAGCTTCGGTTGACAGCCGTACTGATGATGAAATGATTAACGAAGCCTATAATGTTGCGTCACAAGCCGATGTGATTGTAGCCGTACTTGGCGAACCATCCGGATTTAACGGCGAAGCATCTTCAAGAAGCGAAATTGGTATACCCGGCCGGCAGCTTGAATTATTAAAAACCCTTCTGAAAACAGGCAAACCAATTGTACTTGTCATCGTAAGCGGCAGGCCTCTTACGCTGGAATTTGAGGCTGCTAATGTTCCGGCCATTCTACAGGCCTGGGATGGAGGAACTGAAACAGGAAATGCTGTGGCTGATGTTTTGTATGGAAAATATAATCCTTCCGGGAAATTAACCATGACATTCCCGGTAAATGTGGGACAGATTCCTATTTATTACAACCATAAAAACACGGGGCGTCCTTTAGTTGATACAAGCGACAAATACCTGAGTCGTTACCTGGATGTTTCCAATGAGCCGCTTTTCCCTTTTGGCTTTGGCCTGAGTTACACCACTTTCGGTTATTCAGACTTGAAACTTGATACGCAAAAATTAAAATCAGACGGAACTTTGAATATCTCTGTAAAGCTCACCAATACAGGAAAATACGATGGAACCGAAATAGCTCAGTTGTATATCCGCGATTTGGTTGGAAGTATCACCCGGCCGGTAAAAGAACTGAAAGGTTTTCAGAAAGTATTCCTGAAAGCCGGTGAGAACAGAACCCTAAATTTCACACTTACTCAAACTGACCTGGCGTTTTATAACAGCGATCTGCAATTTAAGGCAGAGCCCGGCGATTTTAAGGTATTTGTAGGAACAAATTCAGCCTCAGTGCTGGAAGCATCGTTTGAATTGCTGAAATAATAAGTTTGGTTTGATTGATTGTAAACGGATGATTCTGTTTATTACAGGTTATCCGTTTTTATTAAACATTTGAATTTCCCCATATCATGATAGAACTGACTGAAAATGAACTGACAATCTACTCCGGTTTCAAAATAACCTCCGCTGATACTGATATGTATATGCGTATTAAAACTGGAGGGCTGGTAAATCTTCTAATTCAATCAGCAATAAATTCAGCTGAAAGTCTTGGATTCGGGTTTAAAAACCTGAAGGAACAAAAACTATTTTGGGTACTCAGTCGACTTACTGTTGAAATTTATAACCCACTAACCTGGAACCAGGAAGCGATAGTTGAAACCTGGCCCAAATCGGTTGAGGGATTGCTCTATACTCGCGATTATATTATCCGCGATAATTTGCAAAATATAATTGCACGTGCTACATCGGGCTGGCTTGCTATTGATACTTTGACGAAAAAACCAAAAATAATGGATGGTATTCAGGCAGAGATGTTTGTCCATTTAAAGGATAAACATGGATTGAGTGAATCGCCCGAGAAATTATCAGGAACTCCTGGGGGAGATCCTTTCAGTGTGCAATCCGGTTATTTCGATTTTGATCTGAACAGGCATGTTACTTCAACACGTTACATCGACTGGATGATGGATACCTTCACTTTTGAATTTCATAAAAACCATTTTCCAAAAAGGTTATCGGTAAATTTTATGAAGGAAACTTTGCCCGGTGATTCACTCAGTATCAAGCGTTCCTCAGTTGATGGTCAGCAGTACGCGTTTGAAGGAATAAACCATTTCCATAAAACAGTTGCTTTCAGGGGTAAAATAGATTTTTGAAATGATTTGAATTCAACTTTAAGTCATTCACAACCTAAACATCCCTCTACTTGTCGAGCCATTCCTTAAAATCCTGAACACGTTCGCGGGCCACGATAATATCTTCATCACCGATCCCCTCAATTTTCAACCGCAGCCTGCTGTTGGTCCATGCCACCATATTGGTGCAAGCCTGGATGGAAACAATATATTTGCGACTTATCCTGAAACAAATTGAAGGATCCAATAGATTGTCCAACTGATCAATGGAATAATCAACAGTGTAATCCCTGTTGGATACGGTATGGATAAAGGTTGCTTTTTCAAGGCTATAGAAAGCCAGTATTTCCTCAATTGGAATACTTTTTATTTTATCCCCAACCTTAACCATAAACCTCGATTTATAGGTTTTGGAATTTGCAGCGTTACTGATGGATAATAACTTTTCAAAGGCCAGGGAAGGTGAAAATATTCTAGTTTTTTCAATGGCTTGCTTCAGCCGATCCTCTTCTACTGGTTTTAAAAGGTAATCGATTCCATTGGTTTTAAATGCTTCGATAGCATAATGATCGTATGCCGTGGTAAATATGATAGGACATTTTATTGTTACCTGCCCGAAGATCTCGAAACTCAGTCCGTCGGCAAGTTGAACATCAGAGAATATTATATCAATTTCGGTATGTGCAGCCAGAAAAGGAACCGCATCGCGAACCGACTCAAGTTTGGCCAAAATTTTCATTTCGGGCGCCACTTTTTGTATCAGCCGCTCAAGGTAATTCGCAGCACGCGCTTCATCTTCAAGTATAACTACATTCATTTTTGCGAGACTTTTAAAATGGGTACTCGTACCTGGAACTTGCTGTCCGAATCACTCACCTCTATCTGCCTGTCAGTAAAATAGCTGAATTGCTGAATGATATTTTTCAGGCCGGTATTTTTTGAATCCTCCCCTACTTTTTTTATACGCAGTGAATTTACAACTTCCAGGTAGGAATCGTTGCGGAAAATATGGATTTGCAGGGGAAAAGCCTCTGAAACTTCATTGTGCTTTACTGCATTTTCGACCAGCAATTGCAATGTCATCGGAACAATCAACTCATCCGGTGCAGCTTCCAGGTCTATTTTCAGATCCAGCTTTTCCTCGAACCTGGTTTTTAAAAGATAGATATAGGAATGCATAAATTCAATCTCATCCTTCAGAGGCACCAGTTCCTTGTCGCGGCTATCAAGCACATACCTGAATAACCCGCTCAGCTGGTTAATAAATTTTACAGCCATGGCCTGGTCGGCATAAACCAGGTCGCTCAGCACATTAAAACTATTGAAAAGAAAATGAGGATTGATCTGGTTTCGTAAAGCTTCGTACCGGTAAGCCATCATTTCGGTATTGAGCTCCTCAGCTTTGGCAACCGCCTTTTTCCACGCTTTGAAAAATCCTATGGCTGTAAATATCAGCGAAATATTAAATGA
>JBBQGD010000003.1:0-51885 GCA_038322655.1 Bacteroidales bacterium
TTGAGACCTGGGTTGTGAACTGTGCCACGCTGTCTGATGATGATGTTACCGGCCTGGGCGAATTGTCCGCCATATATTTTCACACCAAGACGCTTGGAATGTGATTCGCGTCCGTTTGATGAACTACCGGCACCTTTTTTGTGAGCCATATCGTTTGAATATTATGAGTTACACTTAAAAATTATGCGTTTATCGCTTCGATTTTTACCTGGGTCAGATTCTGGCGGTGGCCACTTTCCTTCTGGTATCCTTTACGGCGTTTTTTCTTGAAGATTTTCACTTTATCACCACGAAGGTGAGCCAGTATGGTTGCTGAAACTTTAGCGCCTTCAACAAGTGGAGTGCCAATTGTTACAGTGCCTTCGTTATCCAAAAGCAATACTTCGCTGAATTCAACTGTCGAACCTGCTTCACCCTGGAGGCGGTTCACATAAAACTTCTGATCTTTTGCAACTTTAAACTGCTGCCCGGCTATATCTACTATCGCGATCATTTTATACTATTGTGTGTTTTGTCCGTTAAATGGAGCGCAAAATTACGAAAATATTGATACGAAAACGCATGTAGGTCAAAATTTTACAACTTTTTTTTATAATGTTTCTAATATGGGGATTAATTTTGTGATAAGCAAGGATTTTGTAAGGTTTTAAGGATTAGTGGATATGATTTTTTGCTTTTTACAGACAGATCAATCCTTACCTATTCACTATTCATTCTTCACTATTCACTCTTTTTCCTGAAACTTCTTATAACCAATACTTGTATTACCTTTAATGCTATTCGGGTAAGCATGCTGTTTCGGTAGCGTGGCGGCAGAAAGCGAAAAATAATCTCATTGGCAATATCGAGTATGGAAAGGACTTTGCTGTTTCTTTCCGGCGTATATGGAAGGATTTCGTTGCCGATAATTTCAGGGAAGTTATTCCTTAATTCATCGAATTTAAGACTTATAAGCTTTTCCTGTTTGGCACACAAAGCCTGTAGTTCATGTTTTTCATCAATCAGATTCTGGAGATTTTTCATGTTATTAGTTGGCTTGCTCATCGTCATCCTCCTTTCCTAGTAGTTCACCGATAATTCGTTCAATAAGAAATTTTTCCAGCAGATCTTTTTTAAATACCAGTAAAAGCACAAAGAGTATTAAATATAATCCAGTTACTGCAAGAAATCCCAAGGTATAACTATCATTGAAAAGTTTGGACAGGTAAAAGCCCACGGTCAAACTAAGGAAAAATAAAAGAAAGAAACCAAGCAATGCAACTACCAGGGATGAGAACAGCACGGCTGTTACCTTTGCCGACTTTTCAAAGGTTTCAAGTTTTAACAGTTTGAGCCGGGCATCAAAGTACTCAGTTATAAGTTGCTTAAGTTCACTGATCACAGAAGATTTTTCGATCATGGCTTCAGGATTTAGGTTCTATGTCCGTTTCCGGTTCGGAATTATCAGTACTAAAAGCATCAAAAATGTCTTTTACTGTTCCCAAGCTGTTGTTGAAAGCCTTCTTTAGGCTGGCAGCCCCTTCTTTCAGATCATCAACCAGTTCGTCTTTTTTATCGGAGTTCAGAAAATACCCGACGGCAGTACCAACAGCTGCACCTGCCAGGAAAGCCAGAAGTAGTTTGCTGCTATTTTTATCACTCATAATTATAACTTTATAAAGTAAAAACAAATATAACACAAAATGCGATTGATCATTCATTTGATTTTTAGATGTTATATATTAGTGGTAAGCAGATAGCGGATCAAATATTGTTAATCCCAGTCAGAGAACATAAATTCTTCTTAATAATGCGTAATGAATACTTCATATTCAATTATTTACGTTTTATTTCCGAAAGTCTCATTTTCAATCGTAATTTTATCCTTTAAATTCTGAATTTATGTCTTCAAATCTATCCTTCGAAATATACTGTGCCGGAAAATTCATTACAACGACTGTAATGCATGTTGTTACTAATCCATACGATGGGAGCGTGGTTGCGACTACTTTCCTTGCGGGTGACACCGAACTGGATAACGCAATTCAGGCAGCTGCTTCAGTATTGGAAGAACTGCAAAGTGTTCCATCGTATACCAGGTATAGCATTCTGAATCAGATAAGTGAAGAGTTGTTTTCACTACGTCAGCAGTTTGCCGAACTTATTACGCTCGAATCGGGAAAGCCTATAAGGTATGCATTGGCTGAAGTGGATCGCTCTATTCAGACGTTTACTGTTGCTGCCGAAGAAAGTAAGCGATTACCAAAAGAATATGTAAGCCTCGACTGGACACCTGCAGGTACCGGGAAAGAAGGGCTTGTAAAATATTTTCCTATTGGAATTGTAGCTGGGATTGCGCCTTTTAATTTCCCGCTTAACCTGGCGGTACACAAAATTGCACCGGCCATCGCCGCTGGATGCCCGATTATATTGAAGCCATCGAGTTTAACTCCTTTATCAACTTTAATGCTGGCGCAGATCATCAACCAGACAGCTTTACCGAAAGGCGCCGTTTCCATTTTGCCCATGAACAGGGAAACCGGTAACAAATTAGTAACTGACGATCGTATTAACCTTCTTTCGTTTACAGGTTCACCAGTTGTAGGATGGAAAATGAAACGCGATGCCGGAAATAAAAAAGTAGTTCTTGAATTAGGTGGCAATGCCGGCGTAATTGTTTCTCATGGTGCTGATTTGGACTCGGCGGTTACCAAATGCGTGGCGGGCGGTTTTTCGTATTCCGGGCAGGTTTGCATTCATACCCAGCGCATTTATGTTTTGCGCGACTTATTTGAATCTTTTACCGAAAAGTTTGTAGAAAAAGTGAAACTGTTAAAGACAGGTAATCCGATAGATCCAACAACAGACATAACAGTTATGATTGATGAGGCAAATGCCGAACGAGTTGAAAACTGGATAAATGAAGCAGTAAAGGATGGAGCCGGAATACTTACCGGAGGCAAAAGGCAAAAAAGTTTTATGCCGCCAACTGTTTTGACAAATACAAAAGAGTCTATGCAGGTTTGTGCTGCTGAAGTTTTCGGACCTGTTGTAGTGATCGAACCTGTCGGCACATTTTCTGAAGCAATTAAACATATAAATTCGGGTCGGTTTGGGCTACAGGCGGGAGTGTTTACCGACAGCATCAGTGAAATGAACATGGCTTTTGACCAGATAAAGGTTGGCAGCGTTATTATTAATGATGTGCCTACTTTCAGAGTTGATCATATGCCTTATGGTGGAATTAAAGACTCCGGATCAGGTCGCGAAGGGGTAAAATATGCTATTCTGGATATGATGGAGCCCAGGCTTTTAGTGAAGAATTGCTGATTATTCCATTTTAGCTCCAGTAATATAAGTAACCGGAAGTGATGTAAATATAACTAATTAACCTGACTAGTGTCAGTAATCCTCATCCTTTTTCTTTTCCCCAAAAGCAGTACCTTTGCCGCCTATGATTTCAGTCAGTAACCTTTCAGTACATTTTACCGGCGATTACCTGTTCAGCAACGTGAGTTTCCTGATAGGCGACCGCGATCACATCGGCCTTGTAGGTCGCAACGGTGCCGGTAAAACCACGCTGATGCGCATTATTGCCGGGATGCAGGAGCCTGAAGGCGGAGTTGTTGCAAGTCCGTCGGGAAGTACAGTCGGGTACCTGCCACAGGAAATGGCCACCGGCAGCAGGCTGAATGTATTACAGGAAGCAATGACTGCTTTCGAAGAGGCTCGGCATCAGCACCATTTGATGGATAAATTTTCTGCTGAACTAGCCGAACGCACCGATTATGAAAGTGAATCCTATTCAAAGCTGATTCAGCGACTTAACGAAGCAACCGATCGTTTCCATCTGCTTGGCGGACAGAATATGCAGGAAGATGCTGAAAAGGTGTTGAAAGGACTTGGCTTTGAACCGATAGAATTTGAAAGACCACTCAGCACGTTCAGCGGTGGCTGGCAAATGCGTGTTGAACTGGCAAAAATCCTTCTTAAAAAACCTGATGTAATCCTTCTCGATGAGCCAACGAACCATTTGGATATTGAATCTATTCAATGGCTTGAAGATTTTCTGATCACTTACAGCGGCTCTGTGGTATTGGTTTCGCACGACAGGGCCTTCCTCGATAATGTGACCAACCGCACCATCGAAATTATGAATGCCCGGATTTACGATTATAAAGCCGGTTATTCAAGGTATATTGAGTTGCGTGAGGAACAAATGGAATTGCAAAAGGCAGCTTTTGATAACCAACAGTCGGAAATAGCACAAATAGAGAGTTTTGTCGAACGGTTCAGGTATAAAGCTTCCAAGGCAAGGCAGGTTCAGTCGCGTATCAAATTGCTAGATAAAATGGAACGTGTGGAAGTGGATGATCCGAATTCGTCAGCAATCCATTTTTTATTCCCTCCGGCGCCTTCATCTGGAAGAGTAGTGGTTGAATGCAAGGATCTTACAAAACGTTATGGCGAAAAACTGGTTCTGGACAAACTGGATCTGGCGATTGAAAAAGGAGATTTTGTGTCTTTCGTGGGTCGGAATGGAGAAGGAAAAACAACCCTGGCTAAGATCATTGTCGGGGGTCTTGATCATGAAGGTTTATGCAAATTAGGTCACAATGTGAAAATCGGTTACTATGCCCAAAACCAGGCTGAGCTTCTTAATCCTGAAAAGACAGTTTTCGAAACTATTGATGATGTAGCTACAGGCGAAATCCGGACAAAAATCAGGAATATACTCGGTAGTTTCCTGTTTGGCGCCGATGCCATCGATAAAAAAGTAAAAGTGCTTTCGGGAGGCGAAAAGGCACGGCTGGCACTTGCAAAATTATTGCTAGTTCCTGTTAACCTTCTGGTCCTCGATGAGCCAACCAACCATCTGGATATGGTTAGCAAGGACATTCTGAAAAATGCGCTGCTGAGGTATGATGGTACCTTGATCGTTGTTTCGCACGATCGTGATTTCCTTCAGGGATTAACAGATAAAATATTTGAGTTCCGCAACAGGCATATAAAAACCTGGCTTTGCGATATCAATGAATTTATAAAAGCACGAAAACTGGCTAACCTCGCACAACTCGAAGCGCGGAAGATCGAAGAACAGAAATCGGGCGTAAACATATCGGGCAACAAGCTCAATTATGAAAAACGCAAGCAACTGGAGCGCGAAATCCGCAAGCAAGCTTCGAAAGTGGAAAAAGCTGAGCAGGAAATTGAAACTATAGAAAACGAAATTGCCCGTTATGACCAATTGCTTGCCAATCCGGATACACATAAAGACACAGCAAAAAGCATCCGTTTATTCCAGGAATACCAGGCGCTGAAAAAGAAACTGGAATTAAAAATGGAAGCCTGGGAACTGGCGCATACAGAGTTGGAAGCGATGGAGAAAGAAAGTTAAGAAATTTACCATTTACGATTTCGGATTTACGAAGTACAAATGTTCAGATTTTTATTATTACCCGGAATTACAAAATGACCTGATCAAATAAATATACGAATCATGATAATCCTAAATCGTCATTCGTAAATCGCACCTGTCAATTTTTCATTTAATTCATTTTCCAATTATTATACTCACGTATAATGTTTTCCATATCCTTTGGTATACCCTTATATCCCTCAGTTTTATTAAGAATTTTCCCGGCAAGTTCGGGATCATCAGCTACGTATGCCGACATTTTTTTTGCAAATTTCATCAGGAATTTAACACTTGTGATTTCAGTAAACTCTCCGTTCTCTTTTCGGCCAAATACATTGGTCCACAGTTCATCTTCATTGAACAGAAATGCACTAGCTAGTTCAGCTAACGAAATATCAGGCGACATCAGTTTACTCCGGTCCTCGTCATAATACCAAACAAACAGATCAATTGGTCCATGAACTTTTCGGAGAATAAAGTTCTGCTTATGGCTGCTAAAGCTGAAAATATAGTCCATACTTTCATAATAGCGATTACCTACCTGGTAGGCTTTAATATCTTTAGCCTTGTATTTCACCCTTCCTTTAAAGTCGGTTGAATCAGTATAGTAAAAGGTCATCATTTGATTTAACCAGAGATTGATATTCAGCAGGTAGCCTTTTACAGTATCTCCTTCATGGGTAATAATAAAACCGGGATAGATGCTTCCTCGTTTGAGTGAATCCGGTGCCTTTGTTTCCTGAGCAACTGCCGGTATCAACAAGCCGGCCAGCAAGAAACAGATACAAAATTGAATTGCTGTTTTCATGGCTGATTTTTTTGGCAGGGACTAAGTTACGGAAAAGTCAGCCGTTTTGCAAGAAGAGAGGTTGATAATAAAGGATTTACTATTTCTGAATTGTAATTTCGGATCTCAGATATGTATTTTCTGCAATTTCCAATATGATATCTCATTTTTAATATACACTTTCGGAAATCCGAAATCAAAAATCCGCATTCCGAAATCGCAAATCCGGAATCTCAATTACCCGGTCAATTCTCCCTCTCCATAAGCCACGAAGCATATTCACTCAGCGATTCCATAGCTTCAACAGACAAGCTGATTCTTGATAATTCGTGGAGGGCTTTCTGGTAATAATCATCAATCAATTTTCGGGTATGTTGTTCAATATCAAGCTGATTAAAAAATTCCTTTACTTTCGTAACTTTTTCATCAGTGTCGATATTGCCTGAAGTATAGAGAGAATGAAAATATTCTGAGTTATTCCCTGCCGATTCAAGTGCTTTCAGGTAGAGATAGGTCTTTTTTCCTGCAATAATATCGCCCCCACAAACTTTCCCGAATTTTTCCTGGTCACCGTATACATCCAATAAGTCGTCTTTCAATTGAAAAGCCAGGCCGATATTGATGCCGAAATCATAAATATGATTGCAATCAACTGCTCCGGCACCTGCAATAATTGCTCCGGTTTTAAGGCTGGCAGCCAGAAGAACAGCTGTTTTCAGTTTGATCATTTCAATATAATCAGGTATGGAAACATTCTGCTGTTTTTCATAGTCCATATCATATTGTTGCCCTTCACAGACTTCAATTGCAGTTTGGTTGAACAGCTCAATAACCTGTGAAATAGCCTGTGGCCTGGTACGCAACATATATTTATTCGCCAAAGCAAACATGGTATCGCCGGCTAAAATGGCAACATTTGAATTCCATTTTTTATAAACTGATTCTTTGCCGCGTCTCAACGGTGCCTCGTCCATAATGTCATCGTGGAGTAATGTAAAGTTGTGGAACAGCTCAATGCCGATGGCAGGATTAATGGCATCGTCCAGTTCACCACCAAACATCTGGCAGGAAGCAAGTACCAGCAATGGCCTGAGACGTTTACCGCCAAGGCCAAGAGTGTAGGTAATAGGATTATAAAGATCAGCAGGAGACGCGGGAAAACGTATCGCGCTGAAAGCTTCATCAATACGAAGCTGAAGATCTTCAATTGTGTTCATTATCCGGTGTTTATTCTCTTTCAGGCAGTTTCATGAGGTAATCGCCGTAGCCGCTTTTAAGCAGCGGAGTGGCAATTTTTTCCAGTTGGACCCTGTCAATAAAGCCATTCCGATATGCTAATTCTTCAATGCAGCCTATTTTCAAACCCTGGCGTTCTTCGATAACCTGCACAAACTGTGATGCCTGTATCAGTGAAGCAAAAGTGCCGGTATCGAGCCAGGCTGTGCCACGGCTCAATATGCCGACCTTAAGTTTCCCCTGTTCCAGGTAGTAACGGTTTACATCAGTTATTTCATATTCGCCCCGGGGACTTGGCATGATGTTTTTTGCAACTTCAACCACGCTATTGTCATAAAAATACAATCCCGGAACAGCATAATTTGATTTTGGCTGTTTTGGTTTTTCCTCAATGGATATTGCTTTTTGATTCTGATCGAATTCTACAACCCCGTAACGTTCAGGATCAGATACATGGTAAGCATACACTACTCCTCCATCAGGATCATTGTTTTCCTGGATCAGTTTCTGTAAACCCGTACCATAAAAAATATTGTCACCCAATATAAGTGCAACTTTATCTTTACCAATAAACTTTTCGCCGATAACAAAAGCCTGTGCCAATCCGTTTGGAATCACCTGTTCAGCATATTTGAATGAACAACCCAACTCAGATCCGTCACCGAGAAGTTTCTCAAAATTAGGCAGGTCGAACGGTGTGCTTATGATGAGTATTTCGCGGATACCAGCCATCATCAATACTGACAAGGGATAATAAATCATGGGTTTATCATAAATTGGCATCAGCTGCTTACTTACAGCTAAGGTAAGAGGATGCAACCGGGTGCCGGAACCGCCGGCAAGGATAATGCCTTTCATAGACTATCAGTTAAATTAGGCTGAGTGATTAAAAAGTACTAAAACTAAGTATTTGAGATGGTATTAATGACTTACTTTTCTTCCATTATGATTGCCATTGCGGTTACCATTGTGGTTGCCATTTCCATTTCCCTCCTCATCACCATCATAAATTTCAATAAATTGTTCTCCTTTAAATGCCTTGGTAACGGCATACTTATCGAGAACCAGCAGTAGCGAAGGCAATACCATGATATTAAAGAACATGGCAATAAACAAAGTAGTTGAAACTAACATTCCCAATGCCTGTGTACCTCCGAAACGTGAAACCATAAAAACACTGAATCCAAGTACCAGGACAATAGAAGTATAGATCATGCTGAATCCGGCTTCGCGGAGAGCATTAATGGTTGATCTTCTTATATCGTTACCTGTAACAATGAGTTCGTGCCGGTATCGTGACAAGTATTGTATGGCATTATCAACCGAAATACCAAGTGCTATGCTGAAAACTATGATCGTTGATGGTTTAACAGGAACACCTGTAAATCCCATGATAGCCGCCGTAATTATAAGCGGAATAATATTAGGCAACATGGAAACAGCTATCATTCGTACACTTGAAAACATAAGGGCCATAAGCAGCGATATAAAACCGATAGCAAGAAGTACACTTTCTGCCAGGTGTTTTATCAGGAATTCAGTACCACGGGCATATACAAGGCTGTTGCCAGTCAATACAACAGAATAATCTTCGGCAGGGAAAATTTCGGCTACTTTGGGTCGGATACTGTCAAGTAGCCGGTTCATATCTTTTGTACTGACATCAGCCATCTGGAAACTTATCCGTGTATAGCGTTGAGTACTATCTATAAAAGAATTAAGCATATTCATCTTTGTGCCTGCTTTACGAGGAAAGTAGGAGAGTACAAAGTTTTTTTCCTGAGAGTTAGGAAGGCTGTACATTTCGGGATTGCCGTTAAAATAAGCCTGTTTGGCAAATTTAGCCAGTTCAGCCACCGAAAGTGGTTTTGAGAATCCTTTATTCTGAAGGATTACATTTTGTAATTCGTTAATCTTCTGAATGGTCGGCAGTCTCATTACGCCTTTTTTCTTTTTAGTATCTATTGATATTTCGAAAGGCATTACACCACCAAACTGATGCTCGAAAAATTTCAGGTCTTTATATAATGGACTATTGGTACTGATATCGTCGACTACTTTGCCGGAAGTACGCATATTCAGCATTCCGATAATTCCGATTACTAACAAAACTCCTGCGATAGAGAAAATCCATTTGCGTTTGTATTGAATTAAATAGATAATCTTATCGAGAAGGCTGCTGAAAATTTTATTATCGAGATGTTTCAGATGTTTTTCAGTCGGGGGAGCCATGTAACTGAAGATGATTGGCAGTAGGAGGATACATAAAATATATTCAACCATGACGCTGATTGCAGCTATGATTCCGAATTCGCGAAGCATCTGGTTCGATACGAGGATAAATGCTGCAAAACCTGTTGCTGTAGCAGTATTGACCATGAGCGAAGCAAAGCCGATACGCTGCACTACGCGCGAAAGCCCAAGAATTTTATTCCCGTGAAGGCGATATTCCCAGTGGTATTTATTGAGGATATAAATACAGTTTTCGATAGCTATAACAACAATAAGCGAAGGAATTACACCTGTAAGGATGGAAATTTTAAATCCAAACAAGCCGATTAATCCAACGGTGAAAATAATACTGATTGCTACAACTACCAGTGAACTCGCAACTACTTTCAACGAGCGGAAAAACATAAAAAGGACAACTGCAGCTATAAGTATAGAAAGAAAAACAAAGAGGAATAGTTCTTTCTGAACCATTCGCGCCATTACCGAACGTATATAAGGCATTCCGGAATAATGCAGTTCATGACCGGTTTGTTGCGTGTATGCTTCAGCACGCTTAACAATATTGTCGGTTATGACCAACCGGCTTTTATCGTTCAGTTTTTGCTGGTTCAGGGTAATGGCAAGCAGGTAAGTGTTTGTTTTTGAATTAAACAGAAGACCTTCATAGAATTTCAGAGAAAGGATTTTTTCTTTTAATGAATCCGTTTCGGCCTGGGTTGTTGGTTTTGCAGGAACAAGGGGAGGGAAATCATACTTCCTGAGTCTTTCGTTCTTAACGATATCGACCGCTTTCGCTATGGAAGTTACGCCTTCAACACCATCAATTTTTTGCATGTCCATGGTAAGATCGTACCATGCATTAAATTCATTAAGCTTAAACATATCAGGATTGGTAAGCCCGATTACGAATACACTTCCATCCTCGCCAAAACGTTTTTTAAAAGCATTGTATTCAATAACCGTTGGGTCGTCCGCCGGAAGAATACGTGAGTTGTCGTACGAAAGTTCTACACCTGTTCCCAACCATGCCATAAGCACCGTTAGAATACCGATAACTATCAGTATTGCAGGCCGGTTACGAAGGATTAATTTAACAAGTAATTTCCACATAGTCTGGTAAAAGTCCTATTTGATTGAATGGGCGAAGATACAATAATTATAATAAAAAAGTGTTTGCATTCCGCATATCCGCAAGTTGAAGTGACACAATTAAATGCTGAAAACCCTGAAATCAGGTTTCGGTTTGTTTTAATGGGAGTGCAGATTACAAAACTTAAATCATAGTTTCAGGTTGTGAATATATTATTTGCAATTATACTCAACACTGTTCAGATTAAATTTACCGTAAACATAATCTCCTTCAGGCATATGCCATATAGTTTCGCCATACGATGGTACTTTCCGGCCGTTAAAATCCTTGTAATTAAATACGGGCGTTGACCATGGATAACTTAGATATGTTTTACCGTCTGAAGACATAAATCTATCGGACGAAATGAAATTTTTGAGTTCACCCGTTTCGCTGAAGTACAAGGTGGCTGAGATGGTGTTTTTCCCGTTCGTGTATATTGCCTTTACAGTGAGTGGGTCAATGGTTTGCCACTGAACATTGGCATCGATCAAAGCCGACGGAGCCATCAAGCAAAGGTCGTTGAAAACTGTTACTGTTTCGCCCTTGTCCATTTTTTCGCCTTTGGCATCAACAATAGTAAATAACGATGCCATCCTGATTTTCATGGATGCTTTTTCATTTTTATATACATGCAACCCATCCAAAGGCAACCCCATCATGGGCATTTTCATATAAAAAAACCTCATCGGACTTCCATAGAAATTATATTGTACGGAGGTGAATTTCATGTATTTGCGATTCGGAGCTGTCTTAAAGTCGCCGGTAAATTCCAGTTTTACCGATTGAATTTTTTCTTTCCCGATTGCACCTGTAAACTTCAGATACTTTTGCACCGGTTCAGGCAAATGTTTAATATCCTGTTCGGTTACAATCCCCGGATTGGTTTGTAATTGCATAGCTTCGTTCACTCCCTTAGTGAAGACTTTTTTGAAACCAGGGCCAAATAGATTCAAGTTGATTTAGTATTTCAGTTTAATCTCAATCAGTTTTTTAATATCCGGGATTATGGATTCATTTTTCACATCAATTCTGAAACCGCGTCCTTCGGAATACACTTTTGCAGTTTCGATGATGGTTTTAATATCATTACTTATTTCACTTGTGAGAGCTTCGCTGGTTGCTTTTGCTCCAAAAACGAAAGCCACCATGAAAAAGTTATCCCTTGGAAGTAAATAAATGATTGCCCGTTTTTTGTCCTTTATCCTGAAACTCCACCCATATTTGCGGCCGGGACAATTCCATTCTTCATTTGCATTTGGATATACAGTTGAAACATACTCCCGTATTTTCATCCAGGCGTCAAACATATTAACCAAAGCCTTGCTTAGCAAAAAATCATCAGGCATCTCGTCTCCGTTCATAAAAATACTGGTTTCCATAGCGTATGTATATCTTGTTGATTGATCCAATATATCCTTTTGGTTTGAATTTGTTATCAACTAAAAAAATAATAGCTCAGAAAAATCATAGCGGCATGCAGCACTATACTACCGTCGAGTATCCCGTGATAGTACAAAGGCAGACTTTTTAGTGTTTTGTAATTGATAAAAAAGATTGTAATGCCAATTGAAAAAATGTAGGCCGGTAGTATAAAAATCATGTCTGAATTCACGTAATGATATGAAGCAATGCATAAAGAAATCAGCATTAACAGATTTGAGATTTTAAGTGCAAAGTTTTCTCCAAACTCTATAGGAATTGTACTTTTAGAAGTAAGGGCATCGGCCTTCATATCGCGGATATCAAACGGAATGGCGATAGCAAATATAAATGTAAAGCGTTCAGCAAACAGAAGTGCTACTTGTTGAAAGTGAAAAGATTGTTCCCCGAAAAAAACAGGTATCAATACAGTTACTCCTGACCATACAACAGCGATCAGCAACGTTTTCATTCCTGTTATCTTCAGCAAAAGGAGCTTGTGCTTTCTTTTTCCTGGAAGAGGAAATGAATAAAGAAAAGAAAGGAAGGCAAGCGGTATAAGTAAAAACAGGATTTCTATTCGTACGAAAAACAATGAAACCACCAGTCCGGCGAATGAGAAAATAATCAATGTTCTGAAAATAAACGGGTTTTCAGAAGCCCATTTGAACTTATCAGTATCAATAATTTCAGGTTTATTCTTTACAGCAAGGAACCGGTGTAAGTTATAGTCGAACAAAGTTGCCAGAAAGATTGCTGCTAAATATGGATGCAAGTGCGGATTCATGCCCAGCTGAACCTGTGATGCAAATGTTAACGCAATTGCCGCCAGGGCAATAAGAATATTCGAATGAATTATAAAGCTCAGTGCTTTCAAGGCAAAATTTATATAAATGGAATTAAATCCGATGCGTGTTTATACAATCCCCATCATTTTTTCGAGATGATGATATGTTATTCCAAAATAGGCCTTAGTCTCTTTTATTTTTTGCAAAATCTGTTCATCCTTTGGTTGAGTTTTCTGATTTTTTACACCTACAATCATCACATTTTTAGGCGTATGTGCATCGGAGATAAATTGAAAGACTTTGGTTTTATACCCAAAATATTCCAATATCAGGGCGCGTATTCCATCAGTAACCATTTCGGATTGTCGTTCGAGAAAGATGCCGTATTTAGTAAGGAAATCAAGCTGATTGATGGCTTTACCGGCTTCTATCTGCCTTCGGATTTGCTTATGGCAACAAGGAGCAACTACAATTAAATCAGCTTGCGATGTTATTCCTTTATAGATTGCATCATCGGTTGCTGTATCGCATGCATGCAGCGCAATCAGAATATTTGTGCCTGAACTGTCGTAATTTTCGATGGTTCCCTGTTCGAAACTGAGATTGTCGAAACCGGTGTTTTTTGCAATTTTATTACATAAATCAACCAGTTCGGGGCGGAATTCAACGCCGGTAACTTGCGATTTTACTTTCAGAACATTGGTCAGATAATCGTAAAGAGCAAAAGTGAGATATCCTTTTCCCGATCCCATATCAACTACTTTAATAACTTCCCTGTCCGGGATTTCTTTGATCAGAGTACTCAGAATTTCAATATAGTGATTTATTTGCTTGTACTTATCCTGAGAGTTTACAAGCACTTTCCCGTTTTCATCGGTAATTTTAAGTTCTGTGAGATAGTGTTTTCCTTCCGGGCTAATCAGGCGCTTTTTAGTCCGGTCGTGATCGGGTAGAGGTACCAGTATATTTGTTGGTGCATTCTGCCTGAGAATAAACTTTTTATTGTGCAGGTTCTCAAACGCGAGGTCGAAGGCTGTGGTGAATAATGTAGCTACATAAAACTCCAGGTTCAAAAAATCTTTTACTTTGCGGATGCCTTCTTCAAATGCGTAATTTTTTACAATATCCCGGGTTTTATAACGGTAAGTAAAGCTCAGTTTCTCCTCACCTTTAATTTCAATTCGTTTTATATAAATGTTTTTAAGATTTTCTTCTTTGCCTTTATAGTTACCGAGTGATAATTTAACAAATGTATTGTCGCCCAGGCTTTTTTGGAGTGAAAGTATAAACTCATTTATTTTGTCGCTGAGGCTCATAAAGGTAAAATTTAAATTCCGGGTTTTTCCTGAAGATGCTGAGAAAACTTAACCTAAGGTAAATGATTTGGCCCTGATTAAATCTACAGGCTGCGAAGTTACAAAAAACAAGCCCGGAAGAATGGGCTATCCGGGTAAATGTTGAGCTTTAAAGTAAGTTATTATAAATGAATTATTCTTTTTTAAGAATCAAAATCACCTGGTTGATAATTAATCCTGACAATGCACCGATTGCTAAAATTGAAATGAATTCTACGTTCCGGATATTGCCATCTGTTATTCTCAGGTAACTACTGATACTGATGATAAGCAGGGCAGACATGACCCCGATACTGATTTTTTGTTTTTTCATAATCTGGATTTTCGTTTTTTTGAGGGTTTGGCATTTTTATTAAAATCGAGGGCAAGCCCGATCCAATATTCAAGGTCTTTCACTTTATCAATTCCTTCGGGACTGATGAATACCCAGCTTTTCATAGGTTTGCCTGTAAAATTCATTGGATGGCAACCATGTTTTTCGATAGCTTCTTCGTAAATATCAGGATCAATACGGGCCATCATTTCATCCTTCATTACGCCAACACACATTTTATTATCAACCATAAATGCCACACCTCCCATCATGTGTTTTTCTTCAATTATGGGTTGGTCGACCAGGATTTCCCTGATACGGTCGGCTAATTTTTCGTCGTAAGCCATGATTTAAAAGTTTAGATAGCTTTCATCCGGTTATTTCTCGCGTTATGCTCAACTTCTGCCAATCCTAATTTCTCCATTAAAGGAGGAATATACATGCCAAATCGTCCGCGGAATCCCTTTTTTAATCCATACCAACCTCCAACCGGGTTTTCGGTCGAGCGGCCCCAGGCTTCGACTGTTCCTTCTTTTGCCAGCTTTTGTTCATCAGCACTGCCAAGTTCCATCCAGTCGCCGTGCATCTTCAACAACGAATGTAAATCGGCCAGACAGCGGTATTCATAATGTAAAACTGTCGTGCCTACTGTGCAAACCAATATCTCTTTTCCGTCTTTTTCGGATTTATACATCTGGTATTCCGATGTCCCCGGCGGAGTTTTCAGCTTCCACGGATTTTCTTTACGTCCTGATTCAGCCATGATTTTATAAGTTTTAAATTTATATTATGAATTAAACAAAAATAAATGGCTAAGGTTTTAGGTATCAAGTTGAAACTTCTGCTTTTGTTGATTTTGCAAGTCCTTAAATAGTTTTACTCTCCTGAGAGAATCAAGATTATGATATATGCTGGATTGGTAACAACAAGAATGATTTTAAGAAAATCTATTTTCTCTTTTAAAATACAAGCCTCAGCGTTAATCCTCCCGGGAATGTATTTACATACAATTGTGACTTTGGCTTATACATAGCCGTGGGAAGACCTTTTTGATATTTATCGCGGTAGTTGGTGTAATCTTTTATTGCCCTGGTCGGTTGGGTCCAAATCTGTGCTTCGGTGATAGCTGAATTGATTGCAAAGTTTATCAATCCTGATTTAAAAGTCCTGTCAAATCCCAACCAGGTTATAAGCCCGCTGCTTAGATTAACAGTTCCGGAAGCAGCGTGCATTTTCCATGAGCGGCCATCTTTTTCCCTGTTGGCGCTTGCTTCAAACAATTCTTCTGCTTTGTTCAATTTAACAGTACGTTCTTCGGGAGTGTCGCCGGGAGCAAGGGCAAGCCTGCCTAGCGCTGAAGCAGGAGTCATCGGCATAAGTAATTGTCCCATCGCTCCGACA
This sequence comes from Bacteroidales bacterium, assembly GCA_038322655.1. Lineage (GTDB taxonomy): Bacteria > Bacteroidota > Bacteroidia > Bacteroidales > UBA4417 > UBA4417. The sequence continues at coordinate 16,062 of JBBQGD010000003.1, forward strand.
AGCGTAGTCGCTGCACCAAGCGACAAATCCTGCTTGGCTTTCAGTTCATCACTCATTAAAAATGCAATCCCTTGTCCGACGGTTGCAGCGCTGTAACCATAAAGCCAGCCGTTCCACCAAAGCTTTGCATTTGGTTTTCCCTGGTCCAGCATGGTTTGTATGTAATTAATACGCACACTTACAATTGAATCCGGTATTTCATTTTGAGCCGATAGTTTTGATACCTGTAATATGAAAATGAGCAGAAAAAATACAGTTCCGGAAGAAGTTGATCGGTTACGTTTAGCTTTGCAGGTACAGCTCATTTTTTAGGTTTACGAAGAACAACTTTGAATTACGCCAAAAAAATCTGATCAGGCAGCTTTGTGTACACTTTCCTTACTCATCAGTGATGATTCTTTGAGTTGCGTCGACACAAGGATACTTAGAACCATCAGTCCTATTAAAACCATCAAGGGCATTGTCATGGAACCGTTTTGAGCCGATTTAAAGCTATCCATACCAAAAATAAATGCAATCCCTGAAATCTGTCCCATCAAGAGCATCATTCCGTTGGATGTTCCTTCCGAAGTAGGATATGTAATCTCAGCACCGTACTGGAACCCAACCGGCCCTGAACTAAGCAGGAAGAATCCAAGACCAGCTCCCGATACAAGCAACAGCCAATAAGAAGTTGCAAACGTAATCCCTACCAGGCTTATAGTTGCTCCGGCCAGGGCAATAATTATAAAAGGAGTTCTTTTCCGGTAATAGTCTGAAAGCAATGGAATGACCAATGCACCAATTATACCGCCGGCAATCATCAGCCCACCGGTTATACCGGCCTGGGTATTGGAAAATCCGCGCGGATTCAGGATGTTTTCTATCCAGGTAGTAACCGCATTGAAAACGCCCAGGCCAATAAAAAAGATAAAAAGCAACCAGTTAAAATCTCTGACCTTGAAAATGTTTTTAATACCATCATAAACCAATGATCTTTCTTCCTGGTCGGGACGACAGGGTGCTGTTGGTGGGCCTTCTTTTGCAAAAACAATGAAAATAAAGGCCGCTCCCATGGCAACTATTCCATAAATGTAAAGCATGCCACCAATTCCTGAACCAATTATCAAATGCGGTGTCACTATCATACCAGCCAGGATTCCTACATACATAGCAAGTGTTCCAAGCCCGGCGGCTGTGGCGCGTTCTTCAATCGGGAACCAGCGGGCTGCAAATTTTGTAATGGCGTTCAGAATAAATGGCTGGCCAATGGCAATTCCAATTTGTGCGATGAGTAATAGTTCGAAATTAGTTGTGACTAATCCGCGCAGCAATCCGAAAATACCGGTAAAAGCAGCGCCTATTCCGACACCAACCCGAATACCGTATTTATCGATTATCCATGATGCAGGTATTGAGAAAACAACAAAAACAATCATAAAACTCATGGATAGAATTCCTATCCATATGTCCGAAACACCATAGTAAATGGTTGCATCGCTGGTAATGGGCGCAAAAGTGATCCAGAGCATTTGGTTTACCGCGATTAAGAACATATAGACACTAAGAATGGTCCATCGAAAGCGATAAACTTTGAAAGTTGTAAGTTTAGGCATAGATTTTCAGCTTCAGAAAAAGTGAATCAGGGATGAATTAAAGGTAAGGAATTGTTGTAAATCTGTTGTCGGTTAATTTCGACCTGTTAAAAGTAGTAAATTTATTTAAAGTGAAACCCTTTTTAACTGGATTGGACTTTTCCCTGTTTATCTGAGCTTTCAAGGTGTGAGAATCAGATCTCTCTTTTATTAAGATCATTGCCTTAAGTTTGGGATAAGAACAGGAAATCGGATTAAATAACATTACCACTTTTCTTAAAAGCAAAAACCCGGCATATCCCGGGTTTCTGGTTATTTTTTTTTTAATTGATGCATTACAATTCTATGTGATGGGTTTTTATTTTTTTGCAAATTCTTCCATTGCTTTTTGGAAAGTTTTGTCAGTCCTGAGGAAAATCGGGTAGAACCCTTTTGAATCGTAGAGGTTCCTGGCAATATAGCTTTTCATAATTTCGCTTATTTTCTGTTGCGACGATGCTGTTTCGGCTGGTGAATACTTAATACCGTTCTTTTCAGCATAAGCCAAGTATTCGCTGAACATATTGCTGCTGATATTAAACTGTTTGTCGAACTGGGAAGCAGTTTTAAATGAACTGAATTTTGCGCGGTTGCTGTCGGTATAATCGAAAGCAAATTGGTAAAGTATTCCTTTATTTACCGATTCGTTGTAAAATTTCAATGCAGAATTTCGTTCAACAGGAACAAAGATATCAGGCATTATTCCGCCTCCGCCGTAAACAACTTTTCCTCCCGGTGTTGTATATTTAAGAGAATCATTTTGCTTAACACTATCAGCATTGTCGAGTTCACCATCTGTCATACGGTGATAATACTCCATATAATATTCTTCGGAACCTTTTGTATAAGGTTTCTGAATACACCGACCGGTAGGTGTATAATAACGGGCAACGGTAAGTCTAATAGCCGACCCGTCGCTCAATCCAACCTGTTCCTGCACTAGTCCTTTCCCGAATGAGCGTCTGCCGATGATCGTCCCACGGTCGTTATCCTGTAATGCACCGGCAACAATTTCACTTGCTGAAGCCGATCCTTCATCAATTAGTACAATAACAGGTAATTCTTCCCACAAACCACCGGAAGTCGATTTGGCAACCTGTTTCGGGCGGTGTAACCCCTGGGTATAAACTATCAGCTTATCATCCGGTAAAAATTCATCAGCTACGGCGATGGCTTCCTGGAGATAACCACCTGAATTTCCACGAAGGTCAAGTATAAGTTTACTTACACCATTTGCTTTTAATTCCTTCAATGCTTCATGTAGTTCATCGGCAGTGGTGGCACTGAATTTACTGAGTTTTACATACCCAACAGTAGGATTAACGGCATATGAAATATCAATGCTCCATGTTGGTATTACTCCGCGTGTGATGGTAAAATCATTAAGTTTTTTCAATCCTCTTCTGAAAATGCTTACGGTTACCTTTGTATTCTTTGGCCCTTTCAGCAATTTCATGACCTCGTCATTCTCAATTTTAATGCTTGCAATATTTTTACCGTCAACTTTCACGATACGGTCGCCAGCTAATAAGCCTACTTTTTCAGATGGTCCACCGGGAATTGTATTTATCACCATTACCGAATCGCGTTCAATTCTGAATTGTATGCCGATCCCTTCGAAATTGCCCATCAGGGGGTCATTGGCATCAGCAAATTCAGACGCAGGTATATATACAGAATGTGGATCCAGGCTCAGTAACATGCCTGTTATAGCATCATCATGCAGTTTTTGGGGGTTGACACTATCCACATAATTCTTATCAATAAAACGGATCAGCTCATTAAGAGTGTTTTTTGTCTGAACTCCTTTTACCGGCAGATAGTTCTGAAGAAATGAACTACGCATCATGTAATATCCTGCAAGAATTCCGACTACAAGTACAAGCGAAAAGGCAATTGGCAAGTAGGTATTTGAACGACGATTATTTTCCATGTGTTGATATTGGATATTTTATTTTAAAGGATTTTAAGTTTTCCAATCAAACGGCAAATGTAGTAAGAAAGTATCTTAAGCAGTTGGACTGGATGAGGGTTGAAGCGTGATCAGGATAAAGGCAACAAACCGAAACGCGAAAGTCATCCGGCTACATAAAATCGAACATTTTCACTTGCTATATTTCTCTGCTGCTTCTTTCATTGTATATGCGGACCAGTTCAGGAAGAGACGCTCCACTTTTTCGTGGTTGTAGCCTTTATCAAGCTCAAGGTATCCGCTGTCCTGTGTATGAAGTACTTTACCGGTTCCATCCAGAATAACAAAAACCGGAAATCCAAACCTTTGCGGGTAGCCTAGGGTTGCTAAAATTTCATGGTTATCATTTTCCTTGCTGTAATTCACTTTTACGACTTCATAGTTAGCATGGATCAAGCTATCCAATTGTTTATCTTCGGTTATCATTTTATGAAATCTGACACACCATGGACACCAGTTGCCACCAATTTGCAGGAAAACGTGTTTGCCTTCGGCAGAGGCTTTGGCAACAGCAGCGGCTACTTCTTTTTTTGCATTTGCATCCGGATTATAAATATGAACGGCTTGTTGAGCCGATAAAGCCAGGCTCAGAAACCCGGTAAAGATTGTGATCAGGATTTGTTTTTTCATAAATGGAATTGATATTCAGTGGTTAAATTTTTTTAATTGGATAAAATCAGTGCATCCTTATTTTTTAATTTATTGAAGGAGTATACATTCCTTTCTTTGTTTAGCAATTTAAAATTGATAAGCAACACAATTAAATTCACTTGTTCATCAGGCATTTTGTGTTTCAAGCCAGGCTGTTATTAAATTGCAGTACATGTGGCACGCGGGTTTTAATTCATTTCGGACTTCAATATTAACAGATTCACGGCAATAATGAACACTTCAGAATGCATATTTCCTGTTAAAAATTCACAAATGCAAAGGTATGAACTCCTGATATGTAAAAAGGGTTTATTGGTTTTTCTATTTTTGTCTTCTGAAGATTTATTGAATTCTTAAATACAGGAAGCTTTGAATTTAGTAATTGATACCGGTAATACACTCACCAAACTCGCCCTTTTTCAGGGAAGGGAGATGATTGCATTTTCAAGCTTTGCGGGCATCGATTCGAAAAATATCATACAGTTTTGTGAGGCTAATTCACTCATAAAAAATGCAATACTTTCCACGGTAAAGGAATACCCTCCCGAAATCGATTTGTACATCAGCCAACATTACAACACGGTTTTGTTCGATCATACAATACCTGTTCCGGTAATTAATAAATACGGTACTTCCGAAACCCTGGGCAAGGACAGGCTTGCGGGTGTGGTTGGAGCGAAACAATTAATGCCTGCCAACGATATTCTGGTTATTGATGCCGGCACTGCCATTACGTATGACTTTATTACTGCTGCGGGTGAATATAAGGGTGGAGCTATTTCCCCGGGAATAGCCATGCGATACAAAGCTTTGCACACTTTTACCGGCCGCTTGCCTTTACTCGATTATTATGATAATGCACAATTAATTGGAGATGATACCTCAACATGCATCCATTCAGGTGTATTAAACGGTACAGTTGCCGAAATTGAAGGCATCATTCAGCAATATCAGGACTTATATCCCTGGCTTAAAATCATTCTGACCGGCGGTGATCATAATTATTTTGATAAAAGATTAAAAATTAAGACCTTTGCAGCCCCCTACCTGGTTCTGGAGGGCTTAAACCTAATACTAGATTTCTACATTGAAACACATTAAAGTTATTCGTAAGCTTATCCTGGCTGTAGCCTTTTGTTCCTTTGCTTTTATTGCAACAGCACAGGTAAAGATTTCATCTCCTTATTCTCTTTTTGGGATTGGCAATTTGTATGGCATAAGCAGCCAGATGAATATGGCAATCGGAGGAGCATCAACAGCTTTCAGCAGTCCGTTTTTTATCAATCCTGCTAATCCCGCTTCGTATATAGCGTTCGATTCCAACAGTTTTGTATTTGATGCTGCTTTAAATCTTCGCTCAGGAACTTTGAAAACGGTTGATCAATCACAAAAAACCAGGTTTGGTACACTTTCAAACCTTTATTTTGGCTTCCCGGTTACCAAATGGTGGAGAGCCAGCCTGGGTCTCATGCCTTATTCAAATGTAGGATATGAGATAGATGATAATCAGAATGTTGCAAATGTTGGCAATATTTTAACAAAATACAGTGGATACGGCGGGCTCAACAAAGCATATTTCGGAAGTGCATTTTCGCCGGTTAAAAATTTATCTGTAGGCGTAAATATGACATACATTTTTGGGAATATTGTTAAAGAGCGTGCCCGCACTTTTCCCGATTCGGCGTATTTTATTAATTCAATGGCAAGGAGTACTGCAAGGCTGAATAAAGTAAACTTTGATATGGGCCTGATGTATCGTATTCAAATGAAAGAAGGACGGTTTCTTCAGATAGGTCTTACGTATAACCCAAGCCAAAAACTTGACGGACATTCAGAATTGATTTCATATTCGTATATTTATGATTATACGACTAATCTTGAAAAAGTTAAAGATACAGGAAGTTACGTAACTGGTGAAAATGGTATAGTAATATTGCCTACGGCATTTGGAGCAGGAATTATGATTGGAAGCAGTAACCGGTGGTTAGTAACTGCTGATGTTAACTGGCAGAAATGGAGCCAGTTCAGGTATCTGGGAAACAATCCCGGTTTAAAAGATAACCTTCGGGTTTCGTTAGGCGGTCAGTTCCGTCCATCCCCGATTGATATGGGGAAATACTACGAACGTATTAATTACAGGGCCGGCATCAGGTTCGAGCAAAGTTACCTTGTAATCAGGGAAACACGTATTAATGACTTTGGCATAAGTTTTGGAGTAGGATTACCTATGAAAAAGACGAGATCAACAATGAATATTGCTGTTGAAATTGGCTCACAAGGAACCACTCAAAAAAATCTGATTAAGGAAAACTATGTGAGGTTCACCCTTGGAACCGCTTTACAGGAGCGCTGGTTCCTGAAACGGAAGTTTAACTAAAAGGATTATGAATTTTCAAGATTTCATTAAAATGAAAAATAGTAGAATTTTATTGGTATTAATTGCAATATTAGCTTTTTCGGCCACTCCTGTTTCAGCCCAGAAAACCATGAAGAAATTCGGAGACGACAGCATTTCATGTATTACACATACCTCTCTTTACCGTGAGTTTTATAAACAAAAAAACTATACTGATGCACTTCCGCATTGGAGATGGGTTTTCAATAATTGCCCATTGGTAAGCCAGAATCTGTATATTGACGGTGTTAAGATGATGTCGGCCAAAATTAATGATGCCAAGGACCTGAATACACGCAATGCATATATTGATACCTTATTAATGGTGTATGAACAACGTATTAAATATTTTGGCGATACCCCCACCAGCAGAGAAGGAATGGTATTAGGCAGGGAGGCAATTGAACTTGAGATTTACAGGCCATCTGATACATTGAAAATTTATGAGTATTTACGCAAGTCTGTTGAAAAAGAGGGACTTGATAGTGAACCTATAGTTGTTTCCAGGTATTTCATTAACGTTAGTAACATGGTTGCCAAAAAGCGTTTTCCATCAGATTCAATTGCTGAAGTTTACGACAGGTTAAGCAACCTGGTTGATCAAAAACTTGAAATTATCAAAAATGATGCTGTTGAAGTTAACCAGTGGAAAGAAGTAAAAACATTGCTCGAGTCGCAGTTTGAGCCCTATGCCACCTGCGATGAGATCGAAAAAATATATACACGGAAATTTGAAAAGTCACCAAACGATACAGTACTGCTAAAGAAAATTACCCGCTTACTCGACAGAAAAGACTGTACCGACAGAGACCTGTTTTTCCAGGCAACCGAAAATTTACACAAAGCCAGGCCTACCGGCCAATCGGCATACCTGATGGGCAAGTTGAGCCTGGTTAAAGGCGATCCAGGTAAAGCAGAAAGTTATTTTATTGAAGCAATCCCTAACCTGGATGATCCTTTGAAAGCAAAAACATGTTTTTACCTGGCAAAGATTGATTACGATCAGAAACGTTACAGCGAAGCCCGTTCGTATGCATTGAAATCACTTGCCATTAAACCTGACAACGGCATCTGCTATATGCTTATAGGAAATATGTACGCTGCAACTGCTGCATCATGTGGAGGTTCTGACGAAATTGCTTCACGTGCCGGGTATTGGGCCGCAGTAGATAAATTTATTAAGGCCCGCACTGTTGATTCTTCGGTGGCCGATGAAGCTAACAACGCTATTGCAGTATATTCTGCATACTTCCCAACCCGTGAGCGTTTATTCTTCAACGATATAAAAGAAGGAAGCAGTTATAATGTTGGATGCTGGATTGGTGAAACTACCACCGTCAGGGCTTCACATTAAAACGTATCAACATATTACTATGATCAGGAACTGGTTAACAGTATTTAATTCCGGAATGATATTCAGCATTGTTGTCCTGCTCCTGGCAACAATGCTTTTTTCATGCGAAAATGATATGATGACGGTAGTTAAGCTTTCGTCAAAGGACTCAATCCCTGATGTTGCCATTACAAACGTGCATGTGATGCAAAGTGAAATGGGTAAGATTACCCTTGAACTTACAGCACCCCGAATGATCAGTTTTCAAAAACAGGAAGCATACACTGAATTTCCTAATGGTCTTAAAATTGTATTTTTTGACTCCATTATGCAACCAAAAAGCGAAATTACAGCCAATTACGGTATCAGCTACGAAAACAAACGAACCATGGAAGCCCGAGGCAATGTGGTAGTTCGTAATTTTCAGAAACAGCAACAACTCAATACCGAAAGCCTGCTTTACGATATGAATGCAAAAAAAGTGTCGACCACGGAATTTGTAAAAATTACAGAACCCGATCGTATCACAATGGGAAAAGGAATGGAGTCGGATGAGCTTTTCACTAACTGGTCCATCAAGAATGTTACCAGCACTATTTATGTGGATGAGAATAAGCAGAAGTAACCCGGAGCTTAAGCATGCTCGTTTTTTAGGCATAATTTCATCAAAAAATCAAACATTAGTTTAAATTTGCTTATTCTCTCATTTAAAACATTTTCCTTGCTGATATTTTTTATTGCTGAAACCCGATGAACAATTTTGTGATTATTGCTATTACACTGGTACTTTCCGCCTTTTTCTCAGGAATGGAAATTGCATTTGTAAGCTCTAATAAGCTCCGTATTGAACTTGAAAAAGGCAAAGGACTATTTTCAGCAAGGCTGGTATCCGGGTTTGTGCGTCATCCTTCACGGTTTATCGGTGCTATGCTTGTTGGTAATAATATTTCACTTGTTATCTATGGTATTTCAGCTGCTGCTATTCTGGGACCTGTTTTAAAAAACTCGCTTCCGGATACGTTGGCTACAGAAAGTATGATCCTGGTTTTTCAAACCATTATTTCTACTTTATTGATATTGATAACTGCTGAATTTTTACCAAAAATTCTTTTCCGGCTTAACCCAAACGGGGTTCTGAATTTCTTTGCTGTTCCTGTTTACCTGGTTTACTTGTTGCTTTTCCCATTCATGTATTTTTTTCTTGGATTGTCCGAGATAATTCTCAGGTATATTTTCGGGCTGAAATCGGGAACGGTCAGGTATCATTTCACGGCTATTGATTTTGATGAATATATACGCGATTTTTATAGTCCGGCGGCCGCCCAGGTTGATGAAGCCAGCGAAATGCAGATGATTCAGAATGTACGCGACTTTCATTCAACCAAAGTCCGCGAGTGCATGGTGCCACGTAACGAAATAATTGCTGTCGACGATAGTACTGAAATTGAAGAACTCCACAACCTGTTTATCGAAACGCAACATTCAAAAATTCCGGTTTATAAAGATAGTATTGATAACCTGACAGGATATGTACATTTGTTTGACCTTTTTGGTAAGCCGGTAAATATAAAATCGGTTGTACGCAGTGTTATCATTGTTCCTGAAACTATTGCTGCCAGTAATGTACTCGATATGATGATCAACCAACGTAAAAGCGTGGCCGTTGTGGTGGACGAATTTGGCGGCACGGCGGGAATGGTTACGGTTGAAGATTTGATTGAAGAAATATTCGGAGAAATCGAAGATGAATTTGACGTTGATGAACAGCACATAAAGCAAAACAGTTCCAACGAATTTATTGTCGCCGGCCGCCTCGAAATTGATTACCTCAACCAGGAATATTCATTAAACCTGCCCCAGTCGGATGAGTACGAAACCCTTGCCGGACTTATTCTTAACCATCACCAGAGCATACCGCAAATCCGCGAACAGATTCAGATTGACAGGTTTACATTTACAATTCTTGAAGCCTCAGGTAGCAGGATTGATAAAGTGCTCTTGAAAATTGAAGGGTAAAAGGAAGTAAAAAGTGCGGTCCATAATGCCCAGGATACTTCCTCTGACCTTCTTGCCGTTATATTTTATACCTTACTCCATTACTCCTTACTCCTGTCCTTCTCAGTTATACAGAAACTGAGTACTATCTCCATTACCACGACTATACTTTTCAGTTTTATCTTCATACTTTTTTTATGGATATATGCATTACGGTGAACGTAATCCTTAATGGTTTCATTTATAAATGCTTTCATTTTCCAAATCCTTCATAAGAATGAAAAAATATTTTTCCAAGTGAGGAATTATTGTAAATTTGCACCTCTTTTTACGAAATCTATTAAATTAATTACAGATGGCAATTATTGGCGAAATACGAAAACATTACTGGTTACTTGTAGCTATTATTGGTGTTGCACTTTTACTTTTTGTGCTAAGCGATTTCCAACGCAAGAAAGGCAAACAATCCAATACAATAGGCGTTGTTGCAGGTGATAAAATTTCGATTACTGAATTCAACAGGAGAGTAGACGAAAACAGCGAAATGCAGAAGGCTAACAGTGGTAAGGAAAATCTTACGGCTGAAGAAAATTATCAGATTCGTCAGCAAACCTGGCAGCAGATGGTAAATGAAATTGTAATGTCCAGGCAATATGAAATGCTTGGTGTTGCAGTTCCTGTAGAAGAACTGGATGACCTTATCAGGGGGAAAAATCCGCATCAGGTAATAGTTCAGAGTTTCACCAATCGCGAAACCGGCCAGTTCGACCAGAAAGCTGTTAATACCTTTCTTCAAAACCTCGACAATCCTGAAATGGTAACTCCTGAAAATAAACAGCGTTACCTGCAGATGGAAAAATACATTAAAAGCGACAGGCAATCAACAAAATACAACGATTTGATTACCAAAGCTTTTTATGTGCCAACAGCTTTTGCAAAACGCAACTATGATGAGTCAAACACTATGGCCCAGGTGCGGATTACAGGTATACCTTATCAAACAGTAAGCGATAGCACTGTTAAAGTTACAGATGCCGATTACGAAAAATATTACACTGAGAACAAGTATAAATACACACAGGATAAACCTGTTCGTGATTTAGATTATGTATTGTTCGAACCCAAAATGTCGGCAGAAGACTTGGCTCTCCTGAAATCAAACATTCAAAAAGCATACGATGAGTTTTTAGTTGCAACTGACATTCCTGGTTTTGTAAATTCAACCTCCGATAACCGTTACGACAGCACCTGGCATAAACGTGGCACTTTCGCCCCGAATATCGATTCAATGCTTTTCAGTGATCCGATTGGTCAGGTTACTCAACCTGTTGAAGATAATGGTATGTACAGGATATTTAAGATTGTAGATCGTCAGTCGAAACCTGATTCACTCAGGGCAAGTCACATTCTTATATCGTATGCAGGTACACCAATTCAAACCGCCACCCGTACCCGCGAAGCAGCTGATAAATTAGCTGATAGTGTTTTAAATGTGGTACAGAAGAATCCGGCAGCATTCGATGGTATTGCCGGCACGCTAAGCGATGACCAGACTGCTAAAGCAAAACTTGGTGATCTGGGTTGGTTTGCTGATGGAGCTATGGTCCCCGAATTTAACGAAGCAGTTATGAATGGCTCAGTTGGTGATATTGTAAAAGTAGAAACACAATTTGGATATCATATCATAAAAATTACCGGCAAGAAAGATCCTTCAGTAAAAGTTAAGGTTGCCAGTGTTGATTTCCGCATGGAACCAGGTTCCAAAACTATTGAAGCCGTATACAACGAAGCCAGTAATTTTGCCGCTACCAACAACACGTTGGAGAAATTTGAAAAAGTTGTTAAGGATAAGGGGATGAATTTACGTAATGCACCAAAACTTTCGGAAAGCGACAATACAATTCCCGGTCTGAAAGCTGCCCGTGAAGTAGTGCGCTGGTCGTTCAACAAAGATACCGAAAAAGATGCTGTTTCAAATGTATTTGATATCGAAGGAACTTATGTGGTTGCAGCGCTGAAAAATAAAATTGAAAAAGGAATTATTCCGCTCGACGTGTTAAAGGACCAGATAAAACCACTTGTAATTCGCGAAAAAAAAGCGGAATATCTTTTACAAAAGATTAACGAGCAGTTTGCAAAAGCCAAAGATCTGAATACACTTGTTCAGATGTTCCCTAACACCCGCATCGATACTGTGGATGTGTCTTTTGCAAGTGCTAATATACCTAACTATGGACACGAAGCTAAAGTAACCGGACTGATTTTCTCGGCAAAGAAAACCGTAGTAACAGGTCCTGTTCAAGGTGATCAGGGAGTTTATTCATTTGTTCTTGATAATATGAAGGAACCTCCTGTAACTGCCGATTTCGCAAATCAGAAAAGGCAGATGGCAATGTATTTCCAAAGCCGCGCCGGAATGGTTTCGAATATCCTCCAGGAAAAAGCTGATATCTCCGACAACCGGTTAATATTCTATTAATCGGTCAATAAACATTCGTATAAAGAAACCGCCTTCGTAAAGGGGCGGTTTTTTTATGTCCTGGGATATTGAATTCTGATACAAACAGAAAAGCTAAAGAATATACTTTGGATTGAAACGTAGAGCTTGAAAATACTGGTATAACTATTCTACATTTCAAAGACAGCTGTGATGTAATCAGTCTGACAAAAGTGATAGCAATGATGGCAGTAAACCAGATCAAATAAAGAGCTCAACTATAAAGGAGAGGGTGAGGTGGTTTTAGTCCTCAACCCTCTTTTTATGAGGACAAGATGAAGTGCCAAAAAGGAGAATACAGAGTAAACTGCAACCTATACCAGTTGCAATCTGTTCGAATCCTGCTTGATAAAGATAAAAAGTAAAATGGTGAAAGCCCATAACGAAGAGCCTCCGTAGCTGAAAAATGGCAGGGGAATACCAATTACGGGCATAAGTCCGATGGTCATACCGACATTAACAAAGAAATGGAAAAATAATATGGATGCAACTCCATACCCGTATATCCGGCTGAATTCCGAGCGTTGTCGCTCGGCCATCATCACAATACGCACAATCAGCGCCAGAAACAGCAGGATTACCAGTGTTGATCCAATAAATCCCCATTCTTCGCCAACGGTACAAAAAATAAAGTCGGTACTTTGTTCAGGTACAAAGTTGAACTTGGTTTGTGTTCCTTTAAGGAAACCTTTACCCCAGAAACCGCCGGAGCCAATTGCTATTTTGGATTGATTAACATTATATCCGGCACCTTTCAAGTCTATTTGTTTGCCAAGCAGCACATTAATACGTGTTTTCTGATGGGGCTCAAGCACATTTTCGAAAGCGTAATTCACACTGAGAACAAACATTGAAGCCACAATAAAAATCCCGAAAACCTTTACAATGTTTTGCCATGTCCGTCGTATAAAGAAAACAAAGACAGTCAGTAAAACTCCTATTACAGCAATAATAATGTATTGGTTAAAGAGCAATGCCATAATAGATAGAATAGCTACGGCAACGCCAAGTAACAGAATACTTCCGGGCATTCCCTGCCGGTACAATACCAGCGCTAACGAAGCATATACAATAGCCGAGCCTGTATCATTCTGGAGCAGGATTAGCAATGCCGGAAGAGCCAGGATCAATAAAGGAATGATTTGTGATTTTCGTTTCCGGTTGTCAAAATCCAAAGCACTAAGGTAATGAGCCAAAGCCAGAGTGGTTGCAAACTTAGCGAACTCAGCAGGTTGAAGTCTAAAATCACCAATCTGGAACCATGATTTTGATCCGGCAATTTCCTTGCCGGCAACCAATACAATTACAAGCATTAAGATTGTTACTATATAAATCGGGTATGCAAATGCATTGAAAAATTTCGCATCGGTGAGTATTATCATTAATCCCAGTAATAGTGACGTTCCGATCCATAGCATTTGTTTCCCGTAGGATTGCGATAAATCAAAGATGCTTGAATGTTCATTGTTGTATACTGCAGCATAAATACTCACCCAACCCATCAGCACCAGTGTCAGGTATAAAAGTACCAGTGTGCGGTCGATATGTCGGAATATACCTTTTTGTTCTTTCAATTGTTCAGTAGATTATAATTTATCATTTTTTCTTCAAGATCTTTACGTTTCACTTTGCGTGTAATGTATTTTTCAATCATCAGTGAAGCGATAGGAGCAGCATACGTGGAACCAAAGCCTGCATTTTCAACAATCACACAAATGGCAATTTTAGGATTATCAACCGGCGCAAAAGCTATAAAGTTCGAATGCGGCTTTCCATGTGGGTTGTCAGCAGTGCCGGTTTTACCTGCCATGGGAATACTATCAATTTTCCATGCCCTAGCAGTTCCATGCTCACCGGCAAACACCTCGATCATGCCCTGTCGGACTACGTCAACATATTCAACATTAATGGTCGAAACGTTTTTTTGTGATGAGAATTTGGTTTTTTCATTACCAACGGATCTTACCACATGCGGCGGGTAAAAAAATCCCTGGTTAGCAACAAGGCATGCATAATTAACTAATTGCAGGGGAGTAGCCAGTATTTCGCCTTGCCCGATCGAAAGCGACCGGATAGTCATAGCATTCCAACTTCCTCTGCCGTATATTTTATCAAAGACATCGGAAGGAGGAAGATTACCCTTCAGTTCAAAAGACAGATCCGTATTCAACATGCGGCCAAATCCCATGCTCATCAGGTGATTACGCCATACATCGTAACGCTCTTTTACCGTATTGTAATCCGGGTCATTCATAATTGCCCTGAACACCTGCCAGTGGAAAGGATTGCATGATTGCTGAATAGCCATATACACATCGAGGGGCGAAACATGGTTGTGGGTACACCTTATAGGCGATGAAGCTGGCCCCTGGCATGTAAAACGCGTATCCTTGGTTATAACACCCATTTGCAAGCCAACCATATCGTTTGCCATTTTAAAAGTAGATCCCGGCGGATATTGCCCCATAATAGCCCGGTTAAGTAAAGGCTTGATAGGGTCTTTGTTGAGTTCATTAAAATTTTTACCTCTTACTCTTCCTACCAATAGGTTGGGGTCATAGCCAGGACTTGACAAAAAGCAAAGTAATTCGCCTGTGGCAGGATCAATAGCAACAATACTTCCACGCTTGTTAGCCATAAGTTTTTCACCATATTCCTGTAAATCGGCATCAATGCCGGTATACAGATCGTGGCCCATTACTGATGCCGTGTCATAGCGCCCATTTTCAAAACTGCCTACATCGCGGTTAAAAACATCAACCATTCGAATTTTCAATCCCTTGATCCCGCGTAATTCTTTTTCATAGGTGCGTTCAATGCCGCTGATACCAATATAATCACCTTGTTTATAATATGGATTTTTTTCGACCTGAGCCGGTGTTACCTCACCAATATAACCTAAAAGGTGAGCGCCAATTGACATTGGGTATTTTCGCAGGGTACGCGGCTGAACAAAGAAGCCCCTGAAGCGGTATAGTTTTTCCTCAATATATCCGTAGGTTTGTTTCGATATCTGATTTTCAAACGGAGATGCCAGCATAGGTGAATAATCACGAGCTTTTTTCATGCGTTCATCAAATCCTTCCCTGGTAATATCCAGCAACCGGCATATCTCAGCAGTATCAATATTTTTTACCTGGCGTGGAATCACCATCAGGTCATAAACGGCTTCATTATATAAAAGCAATTTTCCGTTACGGTCGTAAATTAGTCCTCGTGCCGGGAATTGAGTAACATACCTAAGTACATTGTTATTGGCCGATAGTGTATAACTCCTGTCGATTACCTGGATGTAAAACAACCTTATAAGATAGATAAAGCCAATTACCAGGAAGGTTGTGATAATGACAATTTTACGATCAGCATAAATGCGGTTGGCCATTGAGAAATTTAAATTGTATTCTGAACTGGAATAGCAGAAATTTGACGCTGCAAAAATACAGAATACAGCGATCATAAATAGAAATAATTATATATTTATATCAGTTTTAGAATAAAAAAACCTGCTGAAGTATTTGTGCCTCAGCAGGTGATCATATAGTTGGGTAAACGGTGTTTTATATTTTTATGCTTGTAATAAGGTAAAATATTTTGTATTTGTAACTATATGACGATCAGATGAGAAAAAAGTTACAGGTGAACTTTCAAAAAGCTGCCTCAATTAACAAATTTTATAGACTCGTTTTAGCACCAGTCATGCAGTTTCTGCAGCAAAAAGCACTCAGCATTTAAAAATTTGTATTTGTCAACCATTTTTCAAAGACAAACAATCAAAATGGTCATTGGCAATAATGAATTGTTAATAGAATGGCTTTTTAAAGGGTTTAATGACTTCCCGAAACCAGGTCCTTAAATCGTTGATCCTGCTGGTAAGGTTTAAAATCCGCATCTGATTTTAAGCGGTTAATGTCCTTAAATCCAAGATCAAAAGCCTGGTTCAATGCGGCGAATACTGCATCAGCATTGTGATTTAAAGCGGCTACTTTAGCTGCCATGTACCGGTGTTCGGTATTGGTAGGATCAACGAGCCTGTATATCTCAATATATTTTTCAGCCGAAACTAGGTTCCCCCGTTTCAGAGCATCGTTTGCATACATATAGCAATTCATACTCAGGAATGCAAGTACCCTTTGATAAACCTGGTTTTCTTCAGGCTTTCGGGATTGTTTGGTTAAGGAATGTAATTGAGCGGCTTCATTTTTCCACCAATCCACATTTTTTAAATTTAATTCAGGCGAATAGTTTTGTTGTAATTCCTGTTCCAGGTCGAAGAGTTTTTGTTGCTGTTTCAGGTAAGTAATAACCTCTTTTTCTGATGATAATCTTTTGATTTCAGCCTGCAGTGGCTCAACATCCGTAAGTCCCTTGAGATAATGCAACATTTTAATATATACTGCCAGCTGCTCAGTAAGTTGTCCTTTAGATACCAGTGAATCGGCAATTTTATCATTTTTCTCAATAAACCGGTTAATTTCATTCCTATCATCTGGTATTGCTTGTTGTCGCATAGCATCAAAACTTAGCCATGTGAAGATATCAGGAAGTATTTCTTTTGGCGGCCACTGGTGAATGCCGTTGAATACTAACAAGTGATGCTGATAATGAGCTGCTTCAAGCATTTCATCAAGCTGCCTGATTTCCGTATAATTAAAATCCTGGTTTCCAACTACAGCCAGGTAGCTGAAAGGCCCTGCGGGATTCCGGTTTATTGCAGGTAAGCCCGCACCACATCCAACCACGCCTGCAATTCCTCCTTCGGTAATAGCCACAGCCCCGGCAACCCGCGATCCGCCCGAAAATCCGACAAGATAAATTGCTTTTTTCTCAATATCGAACCTGGCTGTGATATCAGCAAGCATTTTGTGGTAAATGGCAGTTGTTTGCTCAAAATCCATCCCGTTTTTTGAATTATTGGAGCCAGCTATTATAAAACCATTTTTCGCAGCTTCAGCATTGAAAAGATTAACCGGTAACAATCCGCTGCCATGGGGATCGAAAAGGATTAACAAAGGACAAGGCTTGTCTTTCTCGTATTTAGGTGGTAAAAACAAGGTATATGACAAGTTCGTATCTGCAGAGCATTTTACATCAGGATATACTTTTGAGTTTTCAAATTCATTGGTTTTTGATTGCTGTCCTGAAACGCACGAAACAGTTGTTAAAAGCAAAAGGCAAAATGAAAAAGTGAAATAAAATAATTTTGACATGACAAAGGTTTTTGAGAGAGAAAGATAAATTTTCTTCTACAAAGTTCGCTTTTTAATGTTTTGTAACAAAATAATGTATATTTGGCATCTCACATTTTAAGGTACTATTCCTTTTTGCAAAATGTTAAAGGTTAAAAGATTGATTTTTAGAAATATAAAAAGACGCGATGAGTTCGTGTGTTATTTTTTTTAACTCATTATCGACCTCGTATTTTTATTATTTTTCTAAAGATTTAATACAATGGAATTACCTTTTGCAGAACCATACAGGATTAAAATGGTGGAGTCCATCCGCTGCAGTACACGCCAGGAGCGTGAACAATGGATAAAGGATGCCGGTTACAATTTATTCAATCTCCGAAGCAACCAGGTTTTTATTGACCTGCTGACCGACTCAGGTACCGGTGCCATGAGCGATAAACAATGGAGCGAGATTATGCTGGGTGACGAAAGTTACGCCGGGGCTACATCCTATTATAAATTGAAATCAGCTATAAAGGATTTACTTGGCTTTGAGTATTTTCTTCCTACTCACCAGGGACGTGCAGCCGAAAATGTGCTCTTCAGTGCAATGGTTAAAGCCGGAGATGTAGTACCTGGCAATTCGCATTTTGATACTACCAAAGGTCATATCGAATTCCGTAAGGCCGAAGCCATCGATTGTACTATTGACGAAGCTTTTGATACCACTATCGATCATCCGTTCAAAGGGAACCTTGACCTGGGGAAACTTGAAGATGTTCTGAAAAAATATCCCCGTGAACAGGTTTCTATGATTATTGTTACTGTTACCTGCAATTCATCAGGCGGACAACCAGTATCACTGGCTAACATAAAGGGAGTAAAACTATTGGCGGACAAATATAATATCCCTTTAATTTTCGATTCAGCGCGGTTTGCCGAAAATGCCTATTTTATTAAAACAAGGGAAGAAGGCCAGCAGGATCGTAGTATCCGCGAAATTGTAGCTGAAATGTTTTCGTATGCTGATGGCATGACCATGAGCAGTAAAAAAGATGCTATTGTCAATATTGGGGGGTTTATAGCCCTGCGCGATCCGGAACTTTTCAGACAGGCATCTGTATTCAATATTATGTTCGAAGGATTCCTGACTTACGGCGGGCTTGCCGGTCGCGATCTGAATGCCATTGCACAGGGTTTATACGAAGGAACCGAATTCGATTACCTGAAATCCAGAATTAACCAGGTTGCAATGCTGGGTATGAAAATGACTGGTTTTGGCGTACCGGTACAGATGCCTTATGGAGGACATGCCATTTTTGTTGATGCCGGCAAAGTGCTTTCGCATCTGCCAAAGGAACATTTCAGGGCACAGACACTCGCCGTTGAACTATATATCGAAGCTGGAGTAAGAGGAGTTGAAATCGGGGCCATTATGGCCGACCGCGATCCGGTTACGCGCGAGAACCGCTATCCGGAACTTGAATTGCTGAGACTTGCCGTTCCGCGCCGTACCTATACCAACGATCATATGAATTATGTAGCAGTTGCCATGGGTAATGTGTATGAGCGTCGTCTTCAGATAACCACTGGTCTTGCTATTGTTGAGGAAGCGCCTATTCTCAGGCATTTTACAGTAAAATTGAGCAGAATCTAAACGCTAAATAGATAGGTTATTATTAATTTACGATATACGAAGTACGATTTACGGATTTGCCTTGCAATCGTACTTCGTACTTCGTCAATCGTACTTTTTACTTATTATTTATTAGTGGTTTACAACCTGTATCCTGATTTTATTGCTTAACATAAGTAGTTGGCGGAGCATCTTTATCCATTTTGGATTTCAAAGGAATAACTCCTCCCATTTCACCCATAACATTTACCAGGTCGGAACCGGTAGGAACTACAATTTTTGAGTTATCCTTTAAGGAAGTTTCCATAGCCTGAATCCTCCGTAGCATCTGGGCATTTCCAACGAAATATTTCTCAGCGGCTTCATTTACCAATTGAATGGCCTGTGCTTCACCTTCGGCACGAAGAATGGCACCTTGCTTGATCCCTTCGGCCCGGCGAATTTCGGCCCGTTTTTCACCATCAGCTTTAGTTTCGGTGGCAGTAGCATAGTCGATTGCTGCTATCTTTTCATTTTCAGCCTTTACAATTTTATTCATTGTTTCCTGCACATCTTTTGGCGGATCAATCTCTTTCAGCTCCGTACGCACTATTTCAATTCCCCAATTCATAGTTTCTTCAAGCAGCGTGCCGTGCAATTCCTTGTTAATTTTGCCACGTTCACTATTGGCCGATTTTAGGGTCATAGTACCAATAATATTACGTAAAGTAGTGCGAGCCAGATTCACGATCTGGTATTCGATGCTGTTTACATTGTACTGCGAGTTCTTTACGCTTTCCTCATCCGGTTTAATCTTGAAATAAACCTGTGCATCCACGCTTGCATTCAGGTTATCGTTGGTAATGATTTCCTGGGGATCGGCATTGACCATTTTTTCTGTGATGTTTATTTTGTACATCTTGTCGATCCCGGGGATGATCCAGTTAAAGCCCGGATTTGCGAAATGATGATATTTGCCAAGCCGCTCAACCAAAGCCCGGTTTGTAGGCCTGATAATACGAATGCCTGCCAAGAAAAACAGGATCACAATTCCAATGATAATAGGCAACAGATTTTCCATGATGGTAGTTTTAAAATTGATTTATTACAATTTGAATTAACAGATTTTGCTTAGGTACAAATATAAATCCTTTATATACGTAATTGAATAAATTTTTTGAAAATAATTGATTGAATTTTGAAATAACTCTCATTTAATATTCCTTGTTGACGAGGCTTTATCTAACACTACAACAGTTTCTCTCATTTTTAAATTCCTAAATAATTCTTTACCTTCGCAAATCAGAATTTTCAAATCCTTATCATATGAAAAACATTGATACTTACGATTTTACCGGGAAACGTGCCCTGATCCGGGTCGACTTTAACGTTCCGTTAGACGATAATCAGAAAATTACCGACACCACACGTATTGATGCCGCTTTACCGACAATCCGTAAAATACTTGCAAGTGGTGGTTCAACCATACTTTGTTCGCACCTTGGCAGGCCCAAGAAAAAAGGCGAACCAAAACTATCGCTTCGCCACTTGCTTCCATACCTGGAGCAAGTGCTTAATACAACTGTTAAATTTGCTGACGATTGCATGGGCCAATCCGCTGTTGACGTTTCAGCATCGCTCAAACCCGGCGAAGTGCTTTTACTCGAAAACCTTCGTTATTACGAGGAAGAAGAAGGAAAGGCCCGTTTGCCCGAAACCGCAACTGACGAAGAAAAAGCGGCTGCCAAAGTTCGTGTAAAGGCTTCACAGAAAGAGTTTACCAAGAAACTGGCCAGCTATGCCGATTGTTATGTGAATGATGCATATGGTACGGCTCACCGGGCTCATGCTTCCACAGCTTTGATCGCTGCATATTTCCCCAACGATAAAATGTTCGGCTACCTGATGAATAATGAAGTCAGCAACATTACCAAGGTATTGCACGAAGCACAACATCCGTTTACAGCAGTGCTTGGCGGAGCTAAGGTCTCAAGCAAAATCGAGATTATCAATAACCTGTTAAGCAAAGTTGATAACCTAATTATTGGTGGCGGAATGATGTTTACTTTTATAAAAGCCAAAGGTGGTAAAATCGGCGGATCACTGGTTGAAAACGAATACCTCGAACTTGCAAAAAACATTATGGCCGGTGCCGAAGAACTGGGTGTTAAAATACTTATTCCATCCGATGCTATGATTGCTAATGCTTTTGCTGATGATGCCGAGCGCAAAGTCTGCAAATCCGATGAGATTCCCGACGGCTGGCTGGGAATGGATATTGGCCCTGACACGATCAAACATTTCAGCGAAGTGCTGGTAGGTTCAAAAACCATTTTGTGGAACGGACCAATGGGTGTTTTCGAAATGTGTAACTTCCAGAAAGGAACAAAAGAAATCGCCCTGGCAATAGCTGAATCAACGAAACAAGGCGGGTTTTCACTGGTAGGCGGTGGTGACTCAGTTGCAGCTGTAAATAAATTCAAACTTGCAGATAAAGTAAGTTATGTTTCCACCGGTGGCGGTGCCATGCTCGAATCCATCGAAGGGAAAGTGCTGCCGGGAGTAAAGGCTATACTGGAAGATTAATTGAAATAAATTTTGCATTGAGTAATTTGAGTGCCTGAAGTTAGCTTATCTGACTTCAGGCACTTACAATTTTAAGCTTTTCTTTTCAAACACTCTTTAATGGATCATTTCCTTAACCTGAACGGTATATTTCTGAACCAGGGGAATTACAGCCGGCGCTACTGATGAAACCGGTTTATATAAAACGGAACCTTTTTTGTGCGAAGCTTTGAACAGGCTTTCGTGCGGATCGATACGGGTAAACAATAAAAAAAGCAAACTTGCAATCAGCAGTCCTTTTGCAATACCAAACAGAACTCCTGCCAACCGGTTAACGATTCCTAATCCAACTGTTTTAACTACACCGGTCAGGAAACGTCCCAGCAGATAAATTAGAATCACAACGATAACAAATGTGACAATATAGGCAATCAGCTTGATATTGCTGCTTTTCAGACCCATATCGTGTTGAAGCCAGTTAGCCGTAAACTCGGAGAAATGGGAAGCAGCGTAAAACCCGATCACCAATCCGGCCAATGTAGCAATACTGATAATAAAGCCGTTAGTAAAACCTTTAAAGGCGAAGTAGAGCAGGAAAAGTCCAAGTATAATATCAAGTGTTGACATTCAGCTAATTTCAAAATTAATGATTACTAACAGAGGAGATTAGCCGGAATCCACCAATGATTTGAAATTCCAAGCTCCAATTCTCAATTACTCAATCCGATATTTAACATCCGACATCTCAACCCTTAATCCCTTTTTGTGGTCTGAGCCTCTTGGTAAGCTCTGATGTAAACACAAAAGCCTGGACCTCTTTATTATCAGTATTTAATATATCGTGTTTGGTGCCTTCCCACCATAATTTACCCTGGTACAGAAAATAGATTTTCTCTCCGATTTCAAGCACCGAATTCATGTCGTGAGTAACCACGACGGTAGTCATATTATATTCCAGGGTAATTTCTTTGATCAGCTCATCAATAAGATGGGCAGTCTGCGGATCAAGGCCTGAATTTGGCTCATCGCAGAACAGGTATCGTGGGTTCATGGAAATTGCACGGGCAATGGCAACCCGTTTTTTCATTCCGCCGCTCAGTTCCGAAGGAAAGAGCTTATTCACATTCTCAAGGTTCACCCTCGAAAGGCAGAAGTTGGCGCGTTCACGTTTTTCCTGAATCGTTTGTTTTGTAAACATGGTAAGTGGAAAAATTATATTCTCTTCCACAGTTAAGGAGTCGAATAATGCACCACCCTGGAAAAGCATCCCAATTTCCTGCCGGATTTCTTTCATTTCGTTAAACGACATTTTTGAAAATGCCCTTCCGTCATAAAATACCTGTCCCTGGTCGGCCTTCAGCAAGCCTACAAGGCATTTAAGCAGTACGGTTTTACCCATCCCACTCTGACCAATGATAAGGTTAGTTTGCCCTTTTTCCATGGCGACTGAGATATTTTCAATTACCATTCGGTCGCCAAAGCTCTTGCTGATATTTTTGCCCTCTATCATGCCAGCAATAATTGAGTAAGGATTAGATTCATAAATATGATAGCAATGCTGCTGTATACAACGCCGTTAGTACTTGCTTCGCCTACTTCGAGTGCACCTCCTTTGGTATAAAATCCGCAATAAGCAGAAATAGAAGCAATTAAAAAGGCAAAAACAATTGTTTTGACAATAGCGTAAAAAAGGTCATACATATGAAAAAATGATTGTATGCCATAAATATACTCTGCCGAAGGGAAAAGACCAGTAAAAATTCCTGCAAGCCAGCCTCCGCCTACTGCAAGTATCATGCTCATTGCAATCAGGAAAGGATTAATAACCATGGAAGCGACAATTTTCGGCAAGATCAGGTATGTTGCTGGGTTAATACCCATGATTTCGAGAGCATCTATCTGTTCTGTTACACGCATAGTGCCTAATTCGGATGCTATTCTTGAACCTACCTTGCCTGCAAGTATAAGGCTGATAATAGTAGGTGCAAACTCAAGTTCCACACTTTGTCTGGTTACAAAACCAATGGTATAGGAAGGAATCAGAGGTGTGTCAATGTTAAAAGCCATCTGAATGGCCAGAACAGCACCCATAAATACCGAAATAATAGCAACAATGCCAACTGAGGCTAAACCGAGCTTATCCATCTCAACCATCACCTGCCTGAAGTAAATAGACTGTTTTTGAGGACGTTGAAATGCCTGTCCTAATAAGCCCAAGTAGCGTCCAAAGTGGAATAAAAAATTCATTTCATACAATAATTAGTGCTAAATTAGCGTAAATTTTAGGACTGGCATCTACAGTTGTTTTTTTTTCTGAACAAGCAAAAGGTTGATTTGTTGAAAATGCAGGTGAATTGATGCCAAAAAACCTTAAAATCAATGAGATGAATATGTTTGAAAATATAGCTTCAAAATTTGGAATGCGTCAATTATTGTTTGCGGCTTCAGTTATACTATTTCTCATTTTTACAAGTTGTGCAAGTGCCAACAGCGCACAAAACACCAAACATCGCAAGCCTGTTTCAACCGGTAAGCGCAAATGTGGGTGTAGCATGTTAACACCTGCTACCAATCAATCGATTAAGTTATATCAACAATGTGATTATGCCCTACAAGCCTGAAACTCTGGAGGGTATTCTAAGTCGCTTCCCGGAGCAGGCACAACTGCTGACGAATACATTATTCAACGAATATCAATTCCTTTTCCGAATAACAACACCACGAAAAACCAGGCTTGGGAGTTTTAAGGGTGTTCGTATGGGTGCACGTCCTGTAATCCAAGTTAATTCCGACCTTGGACAATATACTTTTCTGCTTGTTTTTTTGCACGAATTAGCCCACCTGGTGGTGATGAAAAGATTTGGTCGAAAAGCGAAACCACATGGCGATGAATGGAAAAATGCGTATCGTAACCTGGTACATCCATTTATTAACGAACAGGTTTTCCCAACAGTACTAACTGTTGAATTGAACAGGTATTTTATTAAAACCCCAGCCACTTTTCACAGGGATACACGTCTTATCAATACACTTTCATCGCTTGAAGGCGGAAAGACGATGATAACTGTTAACGATGTGCCTTTGAATGGTACTTTTACATTGATGAGTGGCCGTCAGTTTGTAAAACTTGAAAAACTACGTACCCGGTATAAGTGCTATTGCCCGAAAACACGTAAATATTACCTTGTACCGAGGTCAGCACAAGTAATGCAGGCATGAAGGAATCCAGGAGCCGGGTTATAAATTTAAGCATTACTTTTTCGAACCGGATAACATGAACCGGGTTTAGCAAAATTAAACTCTGATACTCGAGACAAATACAATCTTTTCAAAATTTCTCTTTTAATTTTAATTATAGCTATTCCGAAACCGGATTTATTATCTTTGCAAAAAAGGATTATACTTCAAATTGTTGTAATTTAAAATGTTACATTAAAATATATCATAATGAATAAAGACTATTATTGTGTAATTATGGCTGGAGGCGTAGGAGCACGTTTCTGGCCTCTAAGCAGGAATTCCCGTCCAAAACAATTTATTGACATCCTGGGAACAGGGGAAACGCTGATTCAGCAAACATTCAGAAGGCTTACCACAATTTGTCCTCCTGAAAACATATTTGTAGTCACTCACCAGCAGTATTTCGATCAGGTGGTTGAACAGTTACCGGCCATCGTACCTGAGCATGTTCTGTGCGAACCTATGCGACGGAACACCGCTCCATGCATTGCTTATGCCACCTATAAGATTAATAAGTTAAATCCAAATGCATGTATTGTTGTTGCACCTTCTGATCACATCATTCTGAAAGAAGAAGTCTTTACACAAACACTTCTATGCGCCTTGCAGGCAGCTTCCAAAAATGAATGGCTTCTGACCATAGGCATTACCCCCAGCAGACCTGATACGGGCTACGGCTATATACAATTTGATGAAGCCCATGCCTATGAGCCTGAATGTAAAGTCAGAAAAGTAAAAACATTTACTGAGAAACCTAACCATGAACTGGCCATGTCATTTCTGCAGAGTGGTGATTTCCTCTGGAATGCAGGCATTTTTATCTGGTCATTAAAAAGTATTATGAATGCCTTCGAGAAGCACCTTCCTGAGTTAAACACGCTTTTCAAAGAAGGAACCGAATTGTATTACACCGAAGAAGAGGCAACCTATATTGAAAGTGCATATACGGTCTGTAAAAGCATTTCCATTGATTATGGTGTAATGGAAAAGGCTGATAGTGTGTTTGTGCTGGCAGCTGATATAGGCTGGAGCGATTTGGGAACCTGGGGCTCCTTATATGACACTTCAGGAAAAGATGCCGATGGAAATGCAATAATCGGAGCAAAGCCACTGGTATATGATACTCATAATTGTATTGTAAATTTGCCGGCCGACAGGGTCGCTGTTATTCAAGGTATGGATGACATGATCGTAGTCGAAGATAATGGCATACTGCTTATCTGTAAACGCAACGACGAGCAAAATATCCGCGGCTATGTTGATGCTGTGCGGAACGAAAAAGGTGAAAAATATATTTAAAACTTTTTAAGGAAATCCAAAAATTAAATTGAAATAAATCATACAACCAAATCATCAATTAAAGACCCATTACTTCAATCAATCTTTCTTATGAAAAAAATCACTCTCATCCTCTTAGCCTTTTTATCGGTATTTACCTTTCAAAGCCGTGCTGACGAAGGCATGTGGCTTCCTTTATTTATTCAGCGCCTTAACTATGTGGATATGCAAAAGGAAGGCCTACACCTCACTGCTGACGAAATATACAGCATTAACCACTCAAGTCTGAAAGATGCAATTATCATTTTCGGTGGCGGATGTACAGGTGAAATTGTTTCTGCAAATGGTTTGATATTTACCAATCACCACTGCGGATATGGCTCAATCCAATCGCACAGCACAGTTGACCATGATTACCTGAGTGATGGTTTCTGGGCAACGCGCTACGAAGAAGAACTGCCAAATCCCGGGCTTACAGCGCGTTTCCTTGTCAGCATACAGGATGTAACCAAAGCAGCACTGGAGGGAGTAAACAGTACTATGACTGATACCGAAAGGGAAGCTAAAATAAGGGAAAACTCTAAAAAAATTGAGGCTGAAAACACAAAAGGCACCAATTACAATGCCCGTACCGTTTCGTTCTTTAGCGGAAACGAATATTACCTGTTTCTGTACGAAGTATATAAAGATGTAAGACTGGTAGGAGCGCCTCCATCATCCATCGGAAAATTTGGTGCTGATACAGATAATTGGATGTGGCCCAGACATACAGGTGACTTCTCTATTTTTAGAGTATATGCCAATAAAGAAAACAAACCTGCTGATTACGCTGCGGACAATGTGCCTTTGAAGTCAAAAAAGTTTTTACCGGTTTCGATAAAGGAGAAAAAGATCGGCGACTTCGCAATGATCATGGGTTACCCCGGTCGGACCGATCGCTATGCAACATCGTACACCATTAAATGGGCCCTGGAGCAAAATAATCCCATGGTTGTTAAAATACGCACCAAAAAACTCGATATCCTTCGCGAAGATATGGCTGCAAACCCTGAAGTACGTATAAAATATGCATCTAAATTTGCAGGATCAGCCAATTACTGGAAATTTTATATAGGCCAGAACAAAGGATTGAAACAACTGGGTGTTTACGATAGAAAGAAGGAACTTGAGGAGCAGTATGTAAACTGGCTCAGTAAGGATAAAGAACGAAGTGAAAAATATGGAGAAGCTTTGCCCGATATTTCAACAGCATATGAAACCATCAATAAATATGAGGCTGCTGTAAGGTACAATGCTGAGGCCATAATGCGAGGATGCGAGATCATTGCTTTTACCAGGAGTTTCAACAAGCTTGCGGAAGAACTTGCCAAGCCTAAGCCCGATCAGCAGGTAATTCAAACGATATCGAAACAGGTAAAAGAAAATTCCCACGAGTATTTTAAAGACTACAATATGGCTACCGATGTAAAAGTACTTGCTGCCATGCTGCAATTATACTACGATGATGTTCCTAAAGATATGCAGCCAGCTTACCTCGAAAAAATGCATGCAAAATACAAAGGGAATTTCGAGGATTATGCAACGGCTGTTTTCGGCAAAACTATTTTCAGCTCCAAGGAAAAAGTGGATGCTTTCCTGGCAGATCCAAAATCGAAAACCCTGCAAAAAGATCCTGCTATGGTTTTACAGAAAGCATTTACTTCAAATGCTGAAATTATCGACAACCTTGTAAGCCCAGCCAATGATTTACTTGATAAAGGCCGCAGGTTATTTGTAGCCGGATTACGCGAAATGCAAAGCGACAGGACTTTTTACCCTGATGCCAATAGTACCATGAGGCTTACTTACGGCCAGGTGCTTGATTACAGCCCTGCCGATGCAGTTGAGTATAATTTTGTAACAACACTTGATGGTGTGATGGCAAAAGAAGATCCTTCGAATCCGGAATTCGTGGTGCCCGAAAAACTAAAGCAACTTTACAAGGATAAAGACTATGGCCGTTACGGCCAAAACGGGAAGATGATTGTTGGATTTCTTACCAACAATGATATAACCGGTGGAAACTCGGGAAGCCCC
Organism: Bacteroidales bacterium; assembly: GCA_038322655.1. Classification (GTDB taxonomy): domain Bacteria; phylum Bacteroidota; class Bacteroidia; order Bacteroidales; family UBA4417; genus UBA4417. Next base: position 44,460 of record JBBQGD010000003.1, read on the forward strand.
GTAATGAATGGTGATGGTCAGCTAATCGGGCTTGCATTTGATGGTAACTGGGAAGCCATGAGCGGAAATTATGCATTCGAACCAAAACTTCAGCGGACGATTTCTGTTGATATACGGTATGTGCTCTTTATAATAGATAAATATGCGGGAGCTACCAATATCATAAAAGAGCTTGACATACGCGAATAACTAATTTAAATACATTTTAATAAGCTTTTAAGCTAAATATGAAACATTCTTTCTTTAAAATTGCCCTACTTGCATCTTCATTTGTTGCAGTTCTGTCATCCTGTAATAAAATTGTTGAGACTCCTCCTCAATTTCTGCGCAGTGGAAACAGCATGGTAATAGCAAACGCAAAAAGTGGTACTGTTGCCGGCAATCTGGTAATAGCTGGTTACAATTCTACATCTTCAAAGGGATATGATGCAGTACTGGTGATGGCAAATCCCGAGAATGGTGATACCATTTGGACTAAAACTTTTGGTAACTCTTATTCTGATGCTTTTTATAACGTTAAAAATTCAAATGATGGCGGATTTATTGCTTCTGGTTTTACCAACAGGGCCAGTGCCAGTTCACCTGCTATGTTGGTAGTGATAACTGATGCTGACGGGAAAGCAATTATAACGAAGACTTATGGTGGTACCGCATATTCCCAGGGTTTCAATGTGTTACCTGTTGCTGACAGCGGTTACCTCATTACCGGTGTTATCCAAAAAAGCAGCACTTCGGACCGCGATATTTACCTTGTCAGGATCAGAGAAACAGGTGATACTATTTGGACCAGAAGCTTTGGGGCAACAGGCAAAGACCCGTACGATTCAATTAATGATGCAGCTTATGCTACTATTGAGGCTCCCGGAGGCGGGTTTTTTATCACGGGTTCAATTCACGGTTATACCCAAAACGGCGGTAGGATTTTTCTTATGAAAGTCTCTTCCACCGGCGACTCACTTTGGACAAAGATGTATAATTACGGCATAGGGTATTCGTTAACGCTTACCAGTGACAACGGAATTGTAATCAGCGGCTCGTTGCAGGAGGGAAGTAGTCAGGATATTTTCCTCCTTAAAACGGATACTGCAGGTACAATTTTGTGGGGCGGAATAAAAACCTTTGGTGGAGGTGGTTACGAATATGGTGCATCAATGATTGAAGCTTCTGACGGAGGTTTTGCCATCACAGGGATAACCGATAGTCAAGGCTATGGTAACCAGGATGTTTTCCTTATCAGGACTAATTCATCAGGTGATAAGTTATGGGAAAAAACATACGGAGGCACCGATAATGACCAGGGCTTCGGTCTGGTGCAATTGCCTGATAACGGATTCAGCATTACGGGACTTTCAAACTCAGGAGGAAGCTACATTTTTCTGAACCGGACTTCCAGTGATGGTACGCAAGGATGGGTAAAGTATATTGAATAACCGTTCTGAAAAAGTTGTGTCATTCGGATAAAACGGAATATTAAATTATGAGGAAAGGCTGTTCCGGTAAGGGGCAGCCTTCTTTGTGTAACTACTTTCAGTCAGATTGGGCAGTCTGTTTAATATTAACATTAAAGTCCTTATGTTGCTGGCCAACAAGCTAATAATTAAATATTGTTTTCGAAAGACGTAAATTTAACTATCTTTGTATGGCTACCGGAATTCATCCGGCAAGACAATACCAGGCAAACCCTCTAATTACTTTTTATTCATGTTACTCCGGAATATTATCATATTTCATGTATTGATTTTCTGCACAACCGGAGCAGCATTGGCCCAGCATAAAAAAGACAGTACAGATATCCATGGGGTTTATAAAAAGATTGAAGATTACTCCTCAAAGCGAAAATTAACAAATTTAATCAAAGATTTATTATTGCATCCGGTAACAACATCAACAAATCCGTTAGTTGAAAATCCGGGCATTCAGGTTGATGATGTGTATACTCAGTTTGAAGGGAAAATAATAAGGAATATCAACATATCCACGCTTGATCCTTTTGGATATTCGGTTCATGATACCACTTCATATCCACGAAGCTTTCTTGAAAAGAGTGGTAATGCGCTCCATGTAAAAACATTGAATCAGGTTATCCTGAACCGGATGTTAATCCAAAAATACGATAAGTTTGATTCATTGCTGGTGAAGGAATCGGAACGATTAATCCGCAGCCAGAGTTATATTCACGATGTGGTGGTAACCACAGTATCCACTGCGGAAAATTCCGATTCAGTCGATGTGTTTGTTCGTGTGATTGATTTATGGAGTATCATTCCTGACGGTGCTCTCTCATCTGAAAGCCTCACATTTAAACTCACCGAAAAAAACCTGGGTGGTTTGGGACATACAATTTCAGGATCATGGTGGCAGAATTATATGAATGGGAAGAATGCTTTTTCAGCATATTATTATGTTCCGAATATTAAAAATACATACATCAATTCACGCTTGGGCTATTCGATTGATGAGAATAAAAATTATCTTAAAAGTCTGAATATCGAAAGACCTTTTTTTTCACCTGTTGCCCGGTGGGCAGGTGGTATCTATGGTGCACAGCAAAAGCAGGCAGGCTGGATATATGAAAATGACACAGTACGCCTGGATTTACAATCAAAAGTTAACATTCAGGATTACTGGGCAGCAACAGCCTGGCAGATTTTTAAAGGCAAGACAGTAACCGATAGAACAACAAAACTGGTTTTATCCGGAAGATTATTCAGCACCAGGTATCTTGAAAAGCCAATAGAGCAACCTGACATAATGGATTATTATACCAGTGAAAAGTTTTACCTGGCTGGGCTTGGGATTTCGAGCCGGAAATATGTTAAGCAAAGCTACATTTTCCGTTTCGGAACAACTGAGGATGTTCCTGTAGGAATTACTTATGGGATTGTGGTCGGTTACCAGCTAAAAAACCATGAGCGCTGGTACTGGGGTTTAAACCACTCGTGGGGCAATTTTTTCAAATGGGGCTATTTTGGGTCCAATTTCGAGTATGGAACATTTGTAAATGCATCCTATAAGACCCAAGGTGTTTTTAAGGTAAGTCTGAATTATTTCTCTGGTCTGTTTTCAATTGGCAAGTGGAATTTCCGGCAGTTTGCCAAGCCAGAGCTTACTATCGGTATGAATCGGGCTACCTATGACAGGCTTACTCTTAACGACGGATATGGGTTGAATGGGTTTAACAGCAATGTGCTTTCGGGCACCAATCGCTTCCTGTTCATTATACAAACTCAATCTTATGCCCCCTGGAACTGGCTTGGATTCAGGTTCGGCCCGTACATCAATTGTTCATTCGGAATGTTGGGTAACGAAGAAACAGGATTCCGGAATAGACGGGTTTATCCTCAGATTGGGTTTGGCATTTTGATTCGCAATGATTATATGGTTGTTAATAACATACAACTATCATTTGCATTTTATCCTTCAATTCCCGGCTATGGCAATAATGTGCTTAAAGGTAATCCATTCAGAACTACTGATTTTGGATTTCCTGATTTTGTAATCGGGAAACCAGCCGTAATCGAATTTCACTAAACCCATTATGGCAGCTTCATTTCAGGATCGACTCATAATTGTCTTCCTTGCACTTATTCTTAATGGATTCCCAGGACTTAATGCACAGACTGAATCGGCTGATATAAATTTAGCTGATTCAGGAGGAATTAATTCTGATACATCCATTTATCAACATTCACATTTCAAGCCGCGTTTTAGTACCGATTTGTCCGAATTAGTCAAAGAAACATCGGGCCTGTTATTTTTCAACAACCAACTCTGGACAATTAACGATAGCGGAAACAAGCCGGAGATCTATCAACTTAATACTTCAAACGGAAGTATTGTGCGAAAGGTTGTAATCCGTAATTCAGTTAATATAGACTGGGAAAGCATTACCCAGGATGAGAAAAATGTATACATAGGCGATTTTGGGAATAATGCCGGAAACAGAAAAGACCTTTGTATTTTGAAAGTTCCAAAATCTGATTTCCTTAGCAATGTTAATGATACGGTGGAAGCTGCGTATATTCACTTTTTCTATCCCGATCAAACTCATTTCGAAACTGCTGTAAATAAGAATAATTTTGATTGCGAGGCTTTTTTCTTTCAAAATGATTCGCTCCACCTTTTCAGTAAAAATTGGTCGGACTTGCAGACAAAACATTATGTTCTGCCTGTTGAACCCGGAAATTATAAAGCCCGCCTGGCAGAGAGTTTTAATGCTGAAGGTCTGATAACTGATGCATCAATAAATAGCCAGGGTAATATTGTGTTGTTAGGATATAAAAATAAACGGGGAAATTCATATTCTTGTTTTGCATGGTTGCTTTCAGGGTACAAAGGTCAGTTCTATTTTAGCGGAACCAGGAGAACAGTGAATTTAGGGTCCGCTTTTCACCTTGGCCAAACGGAAGGAATTGTACTCAAAGAAGATAACACCGGCTGGCTATCATCCGAGAGTATTCAGTCAGGTTGGATACATAGACCAGCTAAACTGTTCAGTTTTAACTTTGATAGCTATTTTGGAATCAGGGGTAAAGTAAGGTATAAGAAGTAAGGCGTAAGGTATAAGGTATAAGGTATAAGGTATAAGGTATAAGGAAGAAGATGTAGTGCGTGAAATAAGTACCTGGCAAATGAGTATTTTTTTAGATAGATTATAAATTTATAAAAGGAACTTCTGGTAATTGTCAATGTGTAAATGCTTAGAGGCAAATATTGTTTTTTGCAATTATAGCTTTTTTATAAAATCATGAATAGTTTCTTATTCCAGAGCTAAATGAATAAGAAACAACTATGTACGATCATACTTTCATGATTTTTGGCTGAGTTCTTACAAAAATCTTCCATCATACTGATTCTTTTTTGGCTTGTACGAAACACACAGGCTTTCTTTTTTTCGTATATTGCACTTTAATATTAACTGCGATAATGTAGTAATGCAAAAAACTAAGAAATTCGGGACATTCAGCGGGGTTTTCACACCATCGATTCTTACGATTCTTGGTGTGATCATGTACCTGCGTTTTCCTGCCATTATCGGACAGGCAGGATTAATAAATACGATCGGGATCATCATTATAGCGCATATAATTTCTTTTTCTACCAGTTTGAGCGTTGCTTCGCTTTCAACTGACAAGACTGTAAAAACCGGGGGCACCTACTTTATGATTTCACGGAGCCTGGGTTTGCCAATAGGAGGGACGCTTGGCCTGGCACTTTTTGTTGGACTCTCATTTAGTGTAAGTCTGTATCTGATAGGTTTTGCCGAAAGTTTTCTGGCATACTGGAATCTGGGTTCTTCAATCAACTCTATCAGACTCACCGGCACAATTATATTATTGGTGGTAACTATAGTCACATTTATCAGTACCAAACTTGCCATTCGGTCGCAGTATTTCATTATGGGTGCTATTGTGCTTTCACTCCTTTCCATTTTCTTCGGCAACCACGATTATGCACCTACTACCATTCATTTTGTTCCATTGGCAACTACAGCTCCTTTTATGGTGCTTTTTGGCATTTTCTTTCCTGCGGTAACAGGTTTCGAAGCCGGTGTATCTATGTCGGGGGACCTGAAAAACGCTAAAAAATCATTACCTCTCGGGGCTGTTGCTGCAGTAACGGTCGGTTTTATTGTTTACATCTGCCTTGCATTTTTTTTTACATATTCTGTTGATGCTGAAGCCTTACAAAATGATAAAGATATACTCTTTAAAATAGCGCTCGTACCCCAACTGGTTATTATAGGAATATGGGGTGCAACACTTTCATCGGCATTTGGAAGTATTTTAGGAGCACCTCGTATTCTGCAGGCCATAGCAATGGATAAAATAGCGCCCCGGATATTTGCGATAGGCAAGGGGGACACGAATGAACCCAGAAACGCACTACTGTTAACCTTTGTAATTGCCGAAGCCGGCATTCTTATTGGCCAGCTGGATCTGATTGCCCGCATTGTTTCCATGTTTTTTATCACAACCTACGCATTCCTGAACCTGGCATCAGCTATCGAAAGCTGGTCGAGTTCCGATTTCAGGCCTGCTTTTAAAATTCCGCGATTTATAAGCATCCTGGGTGCCACTGCCGCATTTATTGTAATGATTCTTCTCGATTTCCTGGCCCTGGCGGGTGCCGTTGTAGTGCTTGGGGTACTTTTCTTCTACCTCAAACGAAAGGAACTGTCGCTTGAATCAGGTGATGCGTGGAGCAGTTTCTGGACAAATCTGGCCAAGCACTCGTTGCTTGAATTAACGAGAGGGAAAACCAATACCCGAAACTGGAGGCCAAATATTATTCTTTTTAGTGGTGGCGAACAGGCCCGTCCGCATTTGGTAGAATTAGGACTTGCTATGTCCGGAAAACTCGGAGCCCTGACTGATTTTGAACTGATTTTGAGTTCCGATAACAAGAATAGTATAAAAATAGTTCCTCTACAGGAAAGCGGGAAAAGTAAACAAAACATTTTTAAACGGCAGTTTATCTGCGATAGTATCGAGAATGGAATAAAATCTGTTACAAGTGTCTACGGTTTCAGTGGATTTGAGCCAAATACCATCATGATGGGCTGGAGTCGCGATGTACAAAATCCGGGCTTTCTGGTAAATGTGCTTACTGATTTCAGAAAAAAAGATCTGAATGCAGTTTTTCTGGATTATGATAAGAATAATGGGTTTGGCAAAAAAGAAAACATAGACATCTGGTGGAATGGGAAAGGACGCCATTTAAACTTCGCTTTAAGCCTACTGAAGTTTATACTATCGGATCCTAAATGGCGTGATGCGAGGGTTCGGATAATGATCATTAATAACGACATTACAGTTACGGACAGGCTTTACCGAAAAACAAACATGCTGCTGGAGGAAAAGAGGATAACTGCTAATGTAAAAATTATCAGCAACGACTTTGGAACTCGCAGTAACCTAATGATTATCAACAGCGAATCAGCTAATACTGACCTGGTATTATTGGGTATTTCACACCTGGACACTATATCTACCGGGCAGTACATTGAATCAGTAAGCCATATCTCGGAATTGCCGGCAAGCCTTCTTATTTTAAGCCCGTCAGAAGAATTTGAAGAAATAAATCTAATTGATTCATCTGTAAAACAAAATATAGAAGAAGATTCTGAATCAAATTTACCTGAGTTAAATCCTATCCCGGCTATCGAAAATAAAGATCTGAGGGTGAGAATTGAAAAACTTGAAGAGAATTTACAATCAATCAGTACTGTTTTCATTGAAAAAGCTATAAATGAAGCAGTTCATTCCCAATTGGGTTATATCGAAATGTTGCATGAATATACAGAGTCGAACCTCCGGAAACTTGAAAAGGCATTGGAGGAAGAGTCGGCAATTCAACTTACAAAAACCATCAACAAACTTCACTTTGGATTTTTGAATTTCTGCACCGATCTTTTTGAAAAGCA
>JBBQGD010000004.1:0-51234 GCA_038322655.1 Bacteroidales bacterium
ATTACCATCCGTGAACCCTGCAGACTTTCCTTGTTATATTTATAAACTGCACCATAATCAAAAGTTCCGTCCAGAGCCCGGAAAGTAGTGTTAGGAATTCCATTTGATGCGCCATACCAGTAACCGCGGTCAGTTGATGTAGATCCTTGCCCGCTTGAACCATAACCATTACCTATGGAAGCATATAGAACCGTAGAAAGGCTTGTTTTATGATCGATTGTCCAGAAATGGTTTAAGGAAATCTGAGGTTTGTTATACACATTTAACGACGAAGCTCTCTGTTGTCCGTTCATATCGAAACCATAGGATGCATTGTATTTGTATTTATCCTTTTGTTTCTGCCACTCCGAAATCAGCAATTTGTCGCCGGGGTTACGTTGATTGTGCCACTGAGGCGCACCAAAAGCTGTAAATGACAGTGAATGTGAAGCATTAATTTTTTTCGAAACGTTTACAAAATATGAAATGGATTCAAATTGAGTTCCATCGATATATCCATTACCCCATGTTTTGGCACCCGAGAGTGATATTGCCCAGTTTTTATCAGTTAATCCGGTAGAGGCAGAGAATCCGATTTTATTGTATCCGTCACTTGCAACTCCATAGGAGGCTGCTCCGCCTTTTTTAGCATCAGTAGTATTAGTCAGAATATTGATTGAACCACCTAATGATGGGGCTGCCACTTTCGATGCTCCTAATCCGCGTTGAACCTGCATGGAACGTGTTACATCAGATAAACCGGCCCAGTTTGACCAGTAAACGCCACCCCATTCCATATCGTTAACAGGAACGCCGTTAATCATAACAGCTATATTGGCAGATTCAAAACCACGCAGGTTAACACGTGAGTCACCATAACCGCCGCCTTGCTTGGTGGCATAAATACCTGGGGTTGATTTCAGAATTTCAGGAAATTCCTGCGTTCCCAGTTTTTCTTCAAGTAACTTAGGTTCCAATGTTGAAACCGCAACAGGAGTTTTCCGGCTGACTGCAACCGAGGCTAAAATAACTACTTCCTGCAACCCAATTTGATTTACAGATAGTTTTATAATACCCAGATCAGAAGTTTGTCCTTGTTTTATTGTAACATCAACCTCAACAGGAGTGAAACCAACATATTGAACAACAATGGTCTTTTTCCCCACGGGTACTTCAAATTTAAAAGCTCCTTCAGCATCGGCAGTGGCACCGGTGGTTGTTCCTTTAACAAACACTGATGAGCCGATCAAGGTCTCATCAGTAGTAGCATCCTTTACTACTCCTTTTACATATCCTTGTGCAAACAGACCTGTATTAAAAAGTATCAATACCAAGGCGAAGGCAATTTTTTGTAGTTTTTCTTTCATGATAATTGAATTTTCATAAATTGTTTGGTTAGCAGATTTTCGTGTTTAATTATTTGGGGGGGTAAAAATAGATTTTTTTTAAATATAAAGGCTTAGAGTGATTCTAAATTATAAAATTGATAGATTGAAAACTATATAATTAGCATAATAGTTACGCTTTCAGTGATATACCATCAGGTTAATGATATAATAATTTCTTGGGTAAGCATTTTATCTCCTTTTTTATCCGTTTTCAACCACGGAATTTCGGTTTCAGACTGCTATCTCTCTTTAGTAATAACTGAATTCAAATTTAATTCGGGCCGTAATAAAGAATTCCAAATTTCAAGGTAACTAAAGCCCGAATATATCCTGAAGTAAAGTACTTTTGCATTGTTTTCCCGGCCAACCAATACCTATGAAATCCAAAGATATTTTAATACGAAATGCAACAATTGTAAATGAAGGCAGTCAGTTTAAAGGCTATGTTCTCATTAGTGGTCAGTTGATTAAAGAAGTAGGAGAAGGAGATATATCCCCGGCAGGTAAATGCAAAGTTGTTGATGCAACCGGACTTTTGTTGTTGCCCGGCATAATCGACTGTCATGTTCACTTTCGTGAGCCGGGACTTACACATAAAGCTGATCTTTCCACTGAAAGCCGCGCTGCGGTTGCAGGAGGGGTTACTTCGTTTTTCGAAATGCCAAACACTCAACCACAGTCTGTTACGCTTGAATTATTAGAACAAAAAATGGCACTGGCAGCTGAAAAATCGCTGGCAAATTATTCGTTTTTCCTTGGAGCAAGCAACGATAACATTAACGAAATTGTAAACGTCAACCCAAAAACGGTATGTGGGGTAAAAGTTTTCTTTGGTGCATCAACCGGGAATATGCTGGTAGATAAAATCGCTTCACTTGAAGAAATTTTCAGTCGCTCACCCATCCCTGTAGCAGCGCATTGCGAGGATGAGACTACTATACATGCCAATACCGAAACCATGCGGCTTAAATATGGCGAAAATGTTCCTGTTGAAATGCATCCTGTAATCCGTAATACCGAATCATGTTTTCGCTCCAGCGAACTCGCCGTTTCTTTAGCACGAAAATATAATACGCGCTTGCATATCACCCATTTATCCACAAAAAAGGAACTTAGCCTTTTTGATAACACAATCCCTTTAGATCAAAAAAATATCACTACCGAAGTGTGTACGCATTATTTGTGGTTTTGTGATGAAGATTATTCCCGGCTTGGTACTAAACTGAAGGTTAACCCGGCTATTAAGTCAGCTTCTGATCAATCAGCCTTGCTTCAGGGATTACTGGATAATAAGATTGACATTATAGCCACCGACCATGCACCGCACCTTGCAGAGGAAAAGTCAAATACATATTTTAAGGCGCCATCAGGTACTCCCCTTGTGCAACATTCTATGCAAGCCATTATGCAATTGGTGAAACAAGGTAAAATGGAGCTAACTACACTTGTCGAAAAAATGTGTCATGCACCTGCGATATGTTATAATATTGAAAAGCGTGGATTCATACGCCAGGGATACTTTGCTGACCTTGTGTTGGTAAATCCTGATCAGAAATATACTGTTGAAAAGGAGAATATCCTGTATAAATGTGGATGGTCGGTTTTCGAAGGTACAACTTTTGATGCAAGCATTGAAAAAACATTTGTTAACGGGCATCTGGTATATGACAAAGGAACTATTGACAATAATGTAAAAGGGTTGAGAATAACTTTTGACAGAAAATCAAAATAATGAAAAGAATACTGCTTTTCTCATTACTTATTTCTGTTGCATTTGGGTGCAACCGAAAAGAAGTGGTTGAATCCTCTTATGAGAATGGTACCCCTAAGGTTGTAAAGTATTACCATAAAATAGGTGGCAAACTTGTTCTTGATCGTGAAGTAATGTATTACGAAAATAAACAGAAAAGAATTGAAGGCGAATACAATAACCAGTTACGTAATGGTATTTGGAAAGCCTGGTACGAGAACGGCACGATATGGAGTGTGGGTGAATATAAAGATGGAAAACGAAATGGGGAAGGGATTTCCTATCACCCAAACGGGAAAATATACATCGAAGGCATGTATCGCAATGATACACGCGTGGGACCCTGGCGTTTTTATGATACTGCCGGAGTATTGACTAAAGAAGTTGATTTTGACCTTGTACCGGAAGCGTTGGAAGGAAATTCTTTAAAATAGTTCCTGAAATGATCATACATACTATTACAGAACTTTCAACATTAGCAATTTGTACTTTTTATTAATTGAGCTTGAACTTTACATAAACCGGCAGGTGATCGCTGTAGCCACCGAAATATTTAACACTGCTCATTGTGCGGTTTGGTCTTGATTCGCCAGCCTTGTCTTTAAAAAGAAGGTATTCGGCTCTAAAAATTCCGGCATCGTTAACTGAAGTTCTTAATCCGCTCTTATGTAAAAGCAGATCTCCCGAAACGATAACCTGGTCGAATAGATCCCAATCCTTGTAAAACAGGCTTCCTTCTCCCTTTTTATATTCAGGATACAACAAACTATACAGTTTGTTATCTGTAATTGCCTGGTCAGGGCTTAAGGCTTTTAAACCCTGAGTAATGCTGTTATCCGCAGGCTCATCATTGAAATCGCCTAGAATCAGGATATTGGGCTTTTTTTCAAGTTTTTGAACAGCATCAATTTTAGTCCTTAATACATTGGCTGCAACCATTCGTTTAGATGCTGAAACCTCAGATCCTTCCCGCCGCGATGGCCAGTGATTGATAAAAACATGCAGTATCTCGCCTGAATTAAGTTTGCCTTTAACATACAGGATATCGCGGGTCATGTCATTATCAGGAAGTACTACTTTTAGCGGTTCCGACGAAATAACTTTAAATGTTGCAGGATTGTATAGCATAGCTACATCAATTCCACGTTCGTCAGGGCTGTCGTAATGAATAATTCCGTATTTTATTTTACCGATTCCGGCTGAAGAAACAAGCATTTCGAGAACCTGCTGGTTTTCAATTTCAGCAAAGCCAATCAGGTCAGGCATAGCAGGGCTCGCTATATCGGTCAGAACCTGCCTTATATGGGTGATTTTAGCTTCCAGGCGATCGTCTGTCCAGGGCACTTTTCCTGAAGGTGTAAATTCATCATCATTAATTTTTGGATCATCCTGCGTATCATACAGGTTTTCTACGTTATAAAAAGCGGCAGTAAATGTAATATTGCCGGATTTAGCAGTAACTTTTTCAGGTTGGGCACACGATATGAGCCACGGAAGCATTGCTGCAGCAAAAAGAAGATTTCGGATTTTCATGCGCAAATGTAATATTTAAATTACTTTCTTAATGAATTTTATACTTAACCCAAATTCTTCGTGTTGTCATAGGCATAAAAAAACCGGTTTCGAAAGAAACCGGTTTTTAATTATGGGTCTGAATGTATTAGTCAGCAGCAACAACTAGGAATTTGCTTCTGCTCCAGAAATCAGTGTAGTTTAAAATTACCAACTTTTCAACTAACTTTTTGTCAGCAGTGCTCACAAGTTTGTACGATCCGGTTGGATGGTTTGAAAGCAATACAGCTTTTCTCTTATTGATTGGAATTTCAGTAAGAACAGTTATATCAGCCTTGGTAAAATTTGTTTTATCAAAATCAGGAGTCACGGTTTTTGTACGGCCGATTCCTATGAAACCACCTGTTTTATCAATAACCTTCTTATCTTTCAACTCTTTGGTTGTACCAACAACGTAATAAGCAGTGTTGAGAGCAGCTGTTTTCTCATCGATAGCCTGTTGTTTGGCTTTGTTTTCAGCACTCAGGTTATCAACATTTGCATTCAGGTTTGTTACCTGATTACCTAAATCAGCAACTTTAATGTTCAATTTGCCAAGCTGATCTTTCAACTCTGCAATTTCAGCATCTTTCTCAGTTATTGATTTTTCAAGGTTGGCAATCATGGTTTCGAGTTGCGCAACTTTTGCATTTGAACCTTTAAGTTGCCTTCTTAATGATGCTACCTGTGCACGGTTTTTTTCCAGCAACTGGTAAATTGCATTAATGTCACCTGTAATCTGCTCGCGTGCACTGGATTGTACTTCAGTACCACCATTGGTGCTCTGGCTAATGATATTCTCTTTCATTTTGATAGAGTCGAGGTTCGACTGAATCTCATTAAATGCCCTAACGAATTCCATTACAGTGGTATCCTTTTGAAAACCAAGTGCAAGTAGACTGTCATTTTTAGCTTTTAGTCTTTCGTTCTCTTGTTTCATCTTATTGCAACTCACGGTCATTAACATGGCCGGAATAAGCATTAGCAACAATAATTTTTTCATAATATTTTTTTGGTTAATGGATAAATACCGAACAAAGGTACAATCATTTGTATAAAATTGAATTATATTTATAAAAAATAGGTCAATTAATTTTTAAACTCAATATTAATAGGTATTTCAGATGGTTGAAATTTCCTTTTCTGATAATAAAAGACCTAAACGAATCCGTGTTTTAACATATTTAATTGTCAAGTTGGAGGCAATATTACCCGTAAAGAGTTAATATAATGACTTTAATTAATTACCTGATATGAAGTGCTTTTTGTATTTAGCATCCTATGTTCATCTTCAATTGCACCTCTTAGATCTGAAAAATTTCAAACATTTTGTCAGACTTATTCTTTTCATTGCCTTTTATAGACATCGCCATTTTGCTTAAAGCCACTACTCTTTTCATTACCTTTGCCAATCTACCTGTATATATGACGATCTACCCACAAATCATACTGAAAACTGGAAAAGAAGGACCGGTATTACGTTTTCATCCCTGGATTTTTTCTGGTGCCATCGAAAAAACCATTGGTAAACCTGCTGAAGGAGATATTGTGGAGTGTTTCACATCTGCTGGAAAATACCTGGCAACTGGTCACTGTATGCCTGGTTCTCTTGCAGTTAAACTATTTACCTTCAAAAGACAGGAAATAAATAATGAATTCTGGTACACAAAAATAAAAGAGATCTGGAAGGTTCGCAAATCAATTGGTCTTACCGATAATCCTGCTACCAATGCGTATCGTCTCGTGCACAACGAAGGCGACAGCATGCCCGGTTTGATTGTTGATGTTTATGGCAAATTGGCTGTACTTCAGGCGCATTCAACCGGGATGCACGATATCAGGCAAATGCTGGCCGATGCTATTGTTGCTGTAAGTGAAGGTAAGATTACCACAGTTTACGATAAAAGTGCGGAAACCATCCGCAAGATGACAGGCCGTGTGGGAGAGGATGGCTTTTTGGTTGGAGATACCGGAGAATGCGAAGTGCTCGAAAATGGACATCACTTTCATATTAATGCAGTTACCGGCCAAAAAACAGGTTTTTTTCTTGATCAGCGCGAAAACCGTGAACTACTTGCGAATTATGCAAAGGAGAAAAGCGTATTGAATATGTTTGGATACACAGGAAGTTTTTCTGTTTATGCTGCAAAAGCCGGGGCAAAAATGGTTCATACCGTTGATAGTTCGGCCCCGGCCATTGTTATCGCCGAAAAAAATATGAAACTGAATGGTTTTGATGCTCCTGAATATGCTTGCATTGTGGCCGATGCACGTAAATATATTGAAACAATGGAGCAGGGCCAATATGATTTAATTATTCTCGATCCACCGGCTTATGCTAAAAATGTGGCTTCACGTAACCAGGCACTTAAAGGATATCGGACAATAAACGCTTTGGCTCTGGCTAAGATAAGAAGCGGTGGCGTGTTGTTCACATTCTCCTGTTCACAGGTAGTTGACAGGCAGATGTTTACCTCGGCAGTTACAGCTGCCGCCGTTGATGCAGGAAGGCAAATCAGGATTATTCAACATCTTTCGCAACCACCTGATCACCCGGTAAATATTTTTCACCAGGAAGGGGAGTATTTGAAAGGGTTAGTGCTGCTGGTGGATTGAAGGGATTGAAGGGATTGATGGGATTGATGGGATTGAACGTTTGAAATGTTTGAATAGTTTCACGCTTACACGCGATAAATTGGTTTCATCAGGTTGGGGATTTGATCATTTTACAAAGCTTAACAATAGAACATTCGAACAATTGAACATTTGAACATTCGAATGAATGCAATTAATATCGGAACTTGAAACCTGAAACTTTGAAACCTGAAACTTATTCAAGTAACCTCTACCACGATTCCTTGCTATTCTTCAACTGATCAATAACCCGGCGCTGTTTCTTTGTGGGCCGGCCGATTCCGCGGTCGCGGTATTCGCTGTTCGTGTCGTTTATCAGTTTCACTCTGTTATATTCGGTTTCCGAAGTAAGGTCTTCCATAAAATCGGGTACAAGTTTTGCATTTACCCGGCTTTTGGGAAATTGTTTTACACGCACCGTTTTGAAAAGCGGATTAAGGCTGACGGTTAAAATATCACCTGCTTTAATTTCTTTTGAAGCTTTTACATTACTGCCGTCCATTTTAACTTTCCCGGCTTTGCAAGCATCTGTAGCAAGGCTTCGCGACTTGAACAGCCGCACTTCCCAGAGCCATTTGTCAATCCGTAAAGTTTCGTTTCCCATTTACAATTTTTGATTTCGGATTTGCGATTTGCGATTTCGGATTTAATAATACAAACTTCAGAAATCCACAATCCACAATCCGCAATCTGCAATCCGCAATCCCTTTACTTTTTCCTAAAATAGATTTCCATCGGAACACCTGTGAAATTAAATTCTTCGCGTATCCGGTTTTCGGCAAATCGTTTGTATGGATCTTTCACATATTGTGGCAGGTTGCAGAAAAGCACAAATGTCGGGTAAGGAGTTTTTATCTGTGTGATATATTTAATCTTCACCTCTTTCCCCTTGATAAACGGAGGAGGAGTCCCATCAAAAATGGGTAAAAGTACATCGTTCAATTTTCGTGTAGGAATTCGTTTTTTTCGGTTTTCGTATACAGCAGTTGCTTCTTCAAGTGCTTTATGAATGCGTTGCTTGGTGAGTACCGATGTAAATATAATGGGAACATCCGAAAAAGGCGCTAGGTTTTTACGGATCGCTTCTTCGTAGTATTTATGGGTATGTGTGTCCTTTTCGACAAGATCCCACTTGTTTACAATAATAACGATGCCTTTATGATTGTTTTGAGCCAGTTTGAAAATATTCATATCCTGCGATTCCCAACCTTGTGTGGCATCGATCATCAGGATAACGACCTCGCTGCTTTCGATAGCCCGAATGGATCGCATCACGGAGTAAAACTCAATATTTTCGAAAACTTTTGATTTTTTACGCAATCCGGCCGTATCAACCAGCAGGAAATCGAATCCAAATGAATTGTAACGGGTATAAATGCTATCGCGTGTTGTTCCGGCAACAGGTGTAACAATGTTGCGTTCAACACCAAGTAAAGCATTCACAAAAGATGATTTACCAACATTCGGCCTACCAACAACTGTAAACTTTGGCAGATCAGGAAGCGTTTCGGGTGTGGCTTTATCAAACTCTTTTACTATTTCGTCCAGCAAATCGCCTGTTCCTCCTCCATTGGATGATGAAATTCCGAATATATCTTTAAAGCCCAGGCTGTAAAAATCCGAAATCTCGTGAAATTTATCGGGGCTATCAATTTTGTTGACAGCCAGAAAAGCCTTTTTCGGTGAGCGGCGTATCATATTGGCAACATCCTTATCCAGCGGAGTAAGACCTTCGCGTGCATCGACCATTAACAGGATAACATCAGCTTCTTCGATGGCAAGTTGTACCTGGTCAATAATTGCGTGCTCGAAAATATCATCACCTCCTATAACAACGCCACCAGTGTCGATAATCGAAAATTCAATTCCATTCCAATCGCTATGCCCGTAATGGCGGTCGCGGGTAACTCCGCTTGTAGGATCAACGATTGCTTCGAGTGAACCGGTCATGCGGTTAAAAAAGGTGCTTTTCCCTACATTTGGTCGGCCAACAATGGCCAGAATATTTCCCATAAATGATTTTTGCTTTGCTCAGTCTGAAATGGTTTGCAAAGTTTTTCAGGCATTTACAATCCGAAGTACTTCATACACAAACTGAATTTGTAATTTTCGGCAAAGGTAGCCTAAATTCTGTATTTTTTTTATAATTGTTTCTTATATAACAGTATAGGAATATAAAGAGTTTACACTTTTAGTTGATCTGAATATTTAGGAAATCTGAAAGTTGCTATATCCGGAAACTAATCTGAAAACTATTATAGCAATCATTTCGCATTTAAGTAAACAATTCGCCAAAATAAATTGTTATTTAAATTCTATTCTACATGGTTCTGCCATACCAGAAAAATAATTACTCTTCTGGTATCTTTTCTCTCATTTGGCGTATAATCCTCGATTATTTCTATAAATTTTATTCAACGAAAACAATCTAAAACCATTACTATGACAGCAAAAAGAGCAAAAAATACCATCACAGTTCAAACCAGAATAAATTCTCCTGTTCTAAAAGTCTGGGAAAACTGGACGGACCCCAAACATATTATTCACTGGAATAATGCATCTGATGACTGGCATACTTCAAGAGCCTTAAACGATTTCCGGGAAGGCGGGCTTTTCCTTTCGCGGATGGAAGCCAGGGACGGAAGTCAGGGATTCGATTTTACCGGGGAATACGACAAGATAAAGAAACATAAACTAATAGAATCAACTCTTGGCGATGGCCGTAAAGTGAAGGTAAATTTTGATTCGGATGAAGACGGAACACTGGTTACTGAAGTTTTTGAAGCTGAATATGAGAATTCGATAGAGTTACAAAAGATGGGTTGGCAGTCGATCCTGGATAATTTCAAAAAATATGTAGAGGATTCAGTGAAGGAATAATGAAGATTTATAATATAAAAGCCGAAATCAAATATCTACAGTCCTCGTCAGAATTAAAAACTGCACTTTAAAAATTTTAAAACGGATTTGGGTTATGGTACTTTTACTCTTGGCGATTCCGTATAATTGGAGCATTGTTTATTCACCAAGGTTTTATAGGAGTATATTGCAGAATTTCTCTGATCCAGGTAAAGCGCCAAGTACCAGGTGGCAGGAAACGAGTCTTGAATCCGTAACACGAAAAGCAGATCAACTTAGCCAGAACCTGAAACTAATATTTTCTGTTTTTTTCAAATCCTCAGTGGATGCAAAGTGTTGTTAAAAGAACTTAACAGAATAAGTAATATCTAAAATTTCTAACAATTTAATCCTAAGTAAAATGGCAAAAGTAAGCACATATCTTAATTTCCCGAACAAGACCGAAGATGCATTTAATTTCTACAGGTCAGTTTTCGGTGGTGAATTCATAGGAGGTATTTCCCGTTTTGGCGATATTCCTCTTTCGGAGGGAATACCTCCGATAGCAGAAGCAGACAAAAACCTGGTAATGCACATTGTATTACCATTACTTGGCGGACACCAGTTAATGGGAACAGATGCACCGGAATCAATGGGTTTCAAAGTTAATTTCGGTAACAATGTTTATCTCAATCTTGAACCCGATAGCAGGGCTGAAACCCAACGCTTGTTTAAATCTCTTTCAACTGGAGGCACCGTTGAGCAGGAATTGCAGGATATGTTCTGGGGCGATTATTACGGAAGCTGCAAGGATAAATTTGGTGTGCAGTGGATGTTTAATTGTGCCGAAAAAAGTAAGTGAAGAAAACCTTTTAACGTAGGAGTTATGAATAACCCAATATTTCCCTGTCTTTGGTTTGATGGAAAGGCAAAGGAAGCAGCCGAATTATATTGTTCCGTTTTTAAGGACTCGGTTATAACCGGCGAAAATGCTTTTGTATCCATATTCGAAAGTGCCGGGCAAAAATTTATGTGTTTGAATGGTGGTCCGGCATTTACTTTTAATGCTTCCATTTCATTCTTTGTTTTATACGAGGACGAAAATGAACTTGAAAAAGCATGGAAAAGTCTTTCTGAAGGTGGAACGGTAATGATGCCTCTTGATACATATGAATGGAGTGCAAAATATGGCTGGCTGCAGGATAGGCTTGGTGTTAACTGGCAATTGTATGTTGGTAAAATGGATGATGTTGGCCAGAAGTTTACATCATCATTAATGTTTTGTGATCAACAAAATGGGAATGCTGAAAAGGCTGTTCACTTTTATACTTCCGTATTTGAGAACTCTGGTATTAACGGTATTTTGAAATATGCCAAAGGCGAAAAAGATGTAGAAGGGAATGTGAAACATGCGCAATTCAACCTGGGAAAACATGTTTTTATGGCCATGGATAGTTCATTGCCACACCAGGCCAGCTTCAACGAAACAATTTCATTTGTGGTAGAATGCGAAACTCAAAAGGAGATTGATTATTACTGGAGCAAACTTACAGAAGACGGCAGCGAAGGACAATGCGGCTGGCTGAAAGACAGATTCGGCGTTTCCTGGCAGATAGTTCCGAAAGTATTAGGCGAGCTTATGAGTGACCCTTCAAAATCGGAGCGGGTTGTGAATGCTTTTATGCAAATGAAAAAATTTGATATAGAAAAACTGGCAAATGCCTGATTAATCATGCAAATAAAGGGTTAAATCTGTTTCTATGTTTTCGCAAAGACCTGAAAGGGATTCACTTAAATAACCGTGTGTGCAACCCACGGTTGACAATAAAAGGAAAGAGTCAGCCCCGAAGGGGTTAAATTCAGCATAATTCTGTTCAACCACTACGTGGCTGATCCTGCTAAGCCGATTAATAACCGTGGGTTGTACCCACGGTTATTATTGTGTAGCCACTTCGAGGCTATTTCACTCCAACCCTTGATTTGCATTACTCAGGAATATATTCCATTACCCGAAATTTAACTGACATGAATTGACCGAAGATTCAAATTTCCTTGGTATATGTTTTCATGTTAAATTTGAGTAATTCCATATTGCCGGCAGAATAAATATCAGTAATTTCACTAAAAGATTTTACAGTGACTTTATCAGAAATTTCAAACCTGCGCTTACTTAATCAGAAAGTTGAGGCAACAACTTTTACAAAACCTGGTGAAGTAGTTAGCTGGATGGGCGCCATGCAGGCACAGGATTATTCTATGGCTAAATGGGCAATCGGACAGCGAATGCTGAACGCTACTGATGAAATCATAGTAAAGGCTTTAAATGATGCATTGATAATCCGAACTCATGTTTTGCGTCCAACCTGGCATTTTGTGAGTGCTGAAGATATTTATTGGATGCTTGATTTGACCGCTCCGCGTATAAAATCTTCTATGAAATCAAGGGATAAGGAACTTGGACTCTCAGCAGAAGTATATAAAAAGTCATTCTGTTTACTCGAAAAAGAATTTTTGAATAGCGCTAATCTTACCCGGGACCGAATATCAGGAATTTTAAAAGAAGCTAATATTAAAACTGACGAAAACAGGCTTTCCCATATTTTGATGGGCGCAGAATTACAGGGCTTAATTTGCAGTGGAAGGAGAGTAGGCGATAAACTTACGTATGGATTACTTTCTGAAAGGGTTCCGGTTTGTAAGGTCCTCACTAGGGACGAGTCACTTGCTGAGTTGGCAAAAAGATATTTTACAAGCCATGGCCCGGCTACGCTGAAGGATTTCACTTGGTGGTCAGGATTATCTGTTGCTGATTCCCGAAAAGGGTTGGAGAGTGTTAAGCCACACCTGTTTCCCGAAATTGTCGGCTCAGAAAAATATTGGCTATACCCTGAAAATGCAAGAACCAACCAAACACAGAATTTGGTGCATTTATTGCCTGCATTCGACGAATTCCTGATTAGTTATAGGGATAGAAGTGCTTCCCTCGAATTGGCACATAACAGGAAAGCAGTTTCAAACAATGGAATTTTCTATCCGGTAATTGTAATAAATGGCCAGGTTTGTGGCACCTGGAAAAGAACAACGCAAAAAGACAGATTTAAAATTGAAACTAACATCTTTGCAGATATTGATAAAAAATCGGGAGCGCTGATTGAAAAAGAGATTAGACTATATCCCGAATTTTTAGATAAAAAATTATAATAGTTTGATTTTTATGGGATTGATCTTACCAGAAGTGGAGAATTATAACCATTATTGCACACGCAAAGTTAGTTTTAACCTTGTTTTTTCGTTGTATTCAAATCAATTTATAGGTATTCCGAACCATGTATATTTATTGAACATTGATTTTCGCGCCAGCTTTCCTTTGCTGAAATATGTTTTGAGCCAATCCTGCTGTTCCTGCACCTGTTTATAAACTTCATCAATTGAATTTTTTAGCTGCACCATAAGTTTGGCTATATTGGCATCCGGATTTACAATTTCAATTAACTTTCTGTTTGCTTCTTTAATTTTGTCGTCAGCCACATCGATCATACTTTGAATTTCGGAATCCGGTTTCGTGGGTGTAAATTGCTTGTTTCTGTATTCAATAAATTTGTTGAAACCATTGATTCCATCATTATAATCAACTATTGCCGAATTATATAGATCTATAATTTTAGTTTGCCTTTTATTCTCAGCATCAGTCTTTTCGTTTGCAATCTTATTTCTTTCAATTTCAATTTCTAATTTAATATACTGAAGTCTGTCAAAAACCATAGAGTTTTTCACTCCGTTTTTTTCAATCCGAGCGGCTGATGCCTGGAGTTGTTCAATAGGACTCTGAGCCTCATATACTATAATGGAATCGGGGAAATTGAAAAATGGTTTCACTTTATTTGATTGAATTTTGCCATCATAGAATTCCTGGTTAGTTACAGTGTAATTTAAAAACTGCCACAGATAGTCAAATGGCATATGCGATTTGATCAGTTTTGAAGGACTTACTTTGTAATAGTCATTATTAATTTTTTTGTAGAACTTTCCATTGTTCAAATAACCTG
Source organism: Bacteroidales bacterium (assembly GCA_038322655.1). Lineage (GTDB taxonomy): Bacteria > Bacteroidota > Bacteroidia > Bacteroidales > UBA4417 > UBA4417. The sequence continues at coordinate 14,187 of JBBQGD010000004.1, forward strand.
AACCCCAGGTTGGGTCAAACATAAACCAGTTACTGTCGATCATTGCAGCGCACCATGCATGCGGAATGTAGTCGCTATATCCGTTTTGCTTTGTGTATCCTTCAATTACGTATGATTTGATTCCTGACTTTGTACAAATATCAGTAAAAAGTACCGCATAGTTTTCGCAGATTCCTTTTCTGGTTTTTAGTGGTTTGGCAATCTTTTCTTCCTTTGGTTCGTAAAAATTTATAGCAAAGATATTGGCAATATCGTATTGAATATTGGATGCGACCCAGATAAATATCGCTCTTGCTTTATCTTTTTCTGTTGCAAAATTGGTATTAATATAAGCTGCAATGTCTTTTGTATTCGAGGTTAACGAATCAGGAAGCTGCAAGGCTTTCTTATCAACTGTAGAAAATTCAATGGCTACCGGTTTTTGCGCGGATAAAAATTGCGATAGTAGGACAATTGCGGCAATTAGAATGGCTAGTTTCATTTTAGCGTTTCCGGTTTTATATTGAGGGATATGGTACTGACTTTAGTTATGATAAATGTTACACTGTATATTAAAAACTTAATTTATGGTTCAAATATACATTTTATTGAGATCCGAAGCATTGCGAATTTTGGAAATATTTTATAGCTGGCGGGCATATTGTCGGTTTATTTAAACAGATTTATTTGTAGCTAATCTACCACTGCCGGCCAGGTTTTTCATGAATCTCCCAATTATCATAAATTAAACTTTCTGATTGTACTATTTCAGGCTATAAAACGCTTAAAATCTATCCTCTTTGTTCCTCTGGAGTCCAGAATGAGGTTACAGTTTTGAACACTGCCTGTACTAAGTTGTTAATACTTAATTGCCAAATAATTATTTCTGCAAACCCGTAAACGGTATAGAATAAATTAATAAAAGTGATGGTCATTTTAATTTAATATTTTAAAATATATTCCGCCATGGATAAAGAAGCTTTTAACCAATATCTCGAAAACAGGTATCAGAAGCAAATGGATTACTACAGCCGTAGTTCAGGAAAGAACCAGATGAAATACCGGAATTTTCAATGGATATTAATTATTCTTTCTGCCATTACGCCTGTGCTGGCCGCACTGAATTGGGTGGCTTCGAATATGCAGATTGTAGTTGTAATCATTTCAGCTATTGTAGCCATTTTGACTACAGGGCTTAAAACATTCCAATACCAGGAATTATGGGCGAGTTACAGGGCCACTTATGAGCAGTTAAAACCTGAAATACATTACTATAATTTCAATGTGGGACCTTATGGTGTGGCAGGGATTGATAAAGAGTCTCTTTTTGTTACTCGTGTTGAATCCATTTTAGATAAAGAGCACCAGGGTTGGCCACCGGCAAAAAAGATCCGTGAGGACAGGACCCAGGGAGAAAATGAAAATGCCGGAACAGCACAAGCAGAGGCTCCTGTTCCTTCGGCTGAACCGACAGGCTGATTTTGATGAGCTAATCTACCATTAAAGTTTTAAGAAAAAAGACGAGATCCGAAAACTGAAGTTGGTTTTCGAATGGTATCAACTTGTCAATCTCTCACCAATAACGGTGCTTGAAAGTTGATCATGAAATAATTTCTTGGTTTTCCTGAAGTTGTATATCTGGATTATAAAAGGAATCAGAAGCATGTACGAGTATGCTGTTATAACCCTTAACACATTCCTCCCAAGTGCCCTCGAAAATGAAATAGGATGACCTGATTTGTCAGTAATTTGCAGCTTCAACATACGTTTGCCGAAAGTACCCCGCCATTGCGATGATTCCATTTTAGCACAAATAAAAAAATATGCAAAAAAACTGACAGTAAAAGCAATAACGGATTCATTATCGGTGAGATCAGTTTCGGTGGTACCTTTCATTATAAAAGCTATAGCAACTATTATAATTAAAATGCCAAAGAACACAGGAATCATTACCAGGTTATCAAGTATGAATGCAAAAAAGCGTTTCCACAAAACATTTTTATAATATTGTTTGCGCCAGTCTACTTCAATGGGTGTAACAGTTTTTTGCCTGTTTGTTTGTGAATGGCGCTGATTTTCTGAAATATTGGCATCAACCTGAGGTGGAGTTTCCACAGAATTTTTTACAGGTTCTGTTTCAGGCTCTTGTACTTCAACCGGTATTTCCTGAATAGTTTTAAGTTCATTAAAGTTAATTTGCTTTTCAGGTGTAATTTCCAAAGGGGGAACGTTTGGACTGGCAGGGTTCAATGGTACAGATGCAGGTGATGGTTGAAACGTTTCTTCATAGCCGAACTCATTGATTGCTTCATAAATATCTTCTACCACTGCCATTAAAGCATCATCCTCGCTATTCCAGAATTGTTTGTTATTAAGAGGTTGGAAATTTTTAGGCAGCAAAGGCAGGTTTACAAAAGGAGTTGATTTCCAGAGGCAGTTACGAACTAATATGGGTACCAGTATAGTTTCATTTTTATTATACCTTTCTATTACCTTTTGAGTTCGCTTATAAGTCTCATCATCACTTATATAGTCGGAACTGATAAGGGCAAGCACAATATCCGCTTCATATAATTTTTGTTTGTATGCTGCAATGTCCACACCTGGCGGGATATCATAATCGCTGTCAATCTCAATAGGTATTTTCGAGTTTCTAATAGCCGGTGTCAGGTGTTTCCGGATAGCCCGGCACTCATCTTCCTCCTGAGGAGCAGCAAGAAAGTAAACAAGTATTTTATCTCTTTTTCTATGATCATGGATTTGTGGATATGTATTCATAAGCTTTAAAAATTAAATGTGTATGCATTCATAATCCTTAAATCTGAATTGTTATTTCAGTAGAAAATAATTGAGATGATTTACTCTAAATTATGGCAATCAACTAAATAAACGAGAAATGTCTTTTGCCGGGCGGATAATTTCATTAAACACGCACTACATATATTTGTTCATTGGTTTTTACCGGCTTCTGATATAATCAACCAATTTTTCAATACCAACAGCAATCTCGGTAAAGGCTTCATCCCGATTTTCATATTCGGTTATGGGTTTTGAATTGCGCGGAAGCGATTGCAATTTGGCATAAGGCAAATTATGCCACTCGCATCTTCTCAATATAACCGGCACCACATATGCCGTTCCTTCGTCATGCCGTTTCATTGCGGAAGCCAGCTCCTTATCCCAGATAAAATCGGAGGCATTGAAATCAATGCTTATGAGTAATAAAATAATATTGGCTTTATTCAATTCCGACATTATTATATCGTCCCATTCCTGCCCGGCGATGAGTTCCCGGTCATTCCATGTTTCAACTTTGCCGGATCGTTTCAGCATTTTTAAATGTTTGTCCAATTCTTTTTTTAATTCTTCATCAGCATGAGCATAAGAAATAAAAATGGTAGGTTTTGAAGCTGGAATATCTGCCATAGGATCTGATTTTATTTGTGTTTTATGTTTAACTAACGGTAATTCAATAATTGGAATCTTGATGATTGAAAATTGAAATCCTGATAAATCAAAACAACAAATAAACAAGTAATGCTCCGTATTGTTTTCAGCCCTCATTCCAATTTCAATAACGCCATTCATACGACACAAGCATTGTCCGGGTTTTTAGCCTTAAAACCTACTCAAAAGGTGTTTTTTGTGGGAGTTACTGTGTACAACATAGAACTTGTATCTGCCTACTTTCTGGCTTAAACTGGTAAAAGCCAACAGGAACTTGATTTTGAGAGCGATAAGTCTGTTCAGGTTTTTTTACGCGACCGAGCAACATTACACTAAATTATATAAGCATTTCCGGGAATTGTATAATATTTCCTGTTGCAGAGGCTGTAATTTTGCCGTGATTAATTCAGCTCATATTTTGAGGAAGGAAGTTTAAACTGTAACAATCACATCTGTACTCATATTTTATAATCCTAATTAAACCCAAAAACCATGAAAAAAATAATTTTCGCATTGGTGATCCCTGTTATAATGCTGGCTTCAGGATGCAATCAAACGAAAGAAGAAATTGCTCAGCTGAAAGCAACAAACGACAGTCTGGTATCAGTTAGTCAGGCAAAAGACTCAACTGTAGCCATGTTCGTCAGTTCATTTAATGATATTCAGGCAAACCTGGATTCAATCAAAATGAAAGAAAAAATTATCAGCAAAGCTACCGAAGGAAGCTCTGAACTTAAAAGCCGGACGAAAGACCAGATTAACAGCGATATTAATATGATTTACAAAATGCAGGTGGATAACCGCAGGATGATCGCATCACTTCGTTCGAAACTTAAAAATGCAGGCGCACAGGCTGTTGAAATGGAAAGAATGATTGATAACTTTAGTAAACAAATTGAAGAAAAAGATGTACAGATTGCACAACTGAAAGATGATTTGACAAAGGTTAATGTGCAGGTAGCTGAATTATCAACCAAAGTTGTTGATCTGAATGCCAATGTTGATACCCTGACTGTTGCAAATAAAGCCAAACAAAAGGCTATCGAAGAGAAAACAGCTGCTCTCAATACTGCTTATTATGTTGTTGGTACAACAAAAGAGTTGACAGATAAGAAAATTGTAACCAAAGAAGGCGGATTTATCGGCCTGGGACGAACTAAAGATCTGACTCCTGAAATAGATAAGAAATCTTTAACCAAAGTTGATATTACCAATCTGGATGTTATTCCTATCATGAAGAAAAAAGTGGAAGTTTTGACTTCACATCCTAAAGATTCATACCATCTTACAGGTAAAAATCAAGCTGATAGTTTGATTATTACCAATCAGAAGGAATTCTGGAGTTTATCGAAGGTGCTCGTTTTGAATGTTAAATAAGGATCAATTAAGTACAATGAAAAATCCGGCTCAAAGAGCCGGATTTTTTTTGCTGTTCCGATTGGGAATCAAGTTTTCCGGTAGATGCTATGTTTGATCTCTACTCCAGAATTGCTCCACATATTAATGAGCCGCTATATACGAGAACCACATAGCCTGCCCTGAGCGAAACAAAAAGGTACAGCGGAGTTAAAGGCGTATTTCGTAAGTATTTGCTGGCGGGGCCTGATACCCGATTACCATGCGTTAATTGTTTTTGTTTATCAAGTTTACAATCACTTTTACCATTATATCTTTTTCTTCTGGCTTACTTACTGCAATCATTAGAGTCAACGCCACTAATGTATTATCTGCAATTCTTTTATTTCCATTTTCATCAAATAATATACTGTTTCTTTCCAGGAAATATAAAAATAAAAATGCTGCAATTCGTTTATTCCCATCTGAGAACGAATGATTTTTAGTAATAAAATAAAGTAAATTAGCTGCCTTTTCTTCAATGCTTGGATACAAATCTATACCATTATAAGTCTGATAAATAGTAGAAATTGAACTTTTAAACGAATCGTCTTTTTCATTGCCAAACAAATCACTATTTCCATATGTTTTCTTTGTCAATTTTATCTGAGCCATGGCTTCATCATAGGTCAATTGATATGTTTCTTTACCAGAAGTGTCTTTAATCTCTAAACTTTGATAATCATACCTGTCTAAAATATCCAAAGCATATGCGTAATCTGAAATTATTTTTAGTAATCCTACACTCTCATCATTTGTTAAGGTTTTAAACTCTAATACTTTTCCTAATATTTTAACTGATTCTTGTAGTTTTTTTAATTGTTCATTTTGTTCTTTTAGCTTTCGTTCATTAAGAGCATATCCTTTTACCAGAAAGTCACTAAGTATTTTATTCGCCCAAACTCTAAACTGTCTTCCTCTTTCAGAATGAACTTTATAACCAATAGAAAGTATAACATCCAAATTATATATTCCAATTTGTCTCTCTACAGTTCTATTACCTTCTTTACGAACTTGTGCAATTTTTGCACTAGTTGCTTCTTCACTTAGTTCTTTAGTCTTATATATGTTGAATATATGTCTTCCAATAGAAGTTCTATCAGTAAGAAACAGTTCAGATATTTGATATTGATTAAGCCAAACAGTATCTTTTTCTACTTGAACTTCAATTTCAGTAGTTTCATCATCACTTTTAAATATTTCTATTGCTTTAGTCTCCATTTTTCAAAGGTAATAAAATCTGTTGTTGGTGAGGATGCTGTTAATGCATGCTATTGTAATAGCTTTGTATTCAACGTTCCCACACAAATGTAAGAAGAAAGACTATAAGTGAGTCCGTTGTATAAAGTAATTTGAAAGTACTGAAGGGTATGATGAATAAAACCGGGTTGGCCCAGGTTCGCACATTTAATTTCAGAAGATTTCTCCAATGAATGCGGATATTGTTACGCCGGAAGAAATACCGAGAAAGTAGCTCCAACACCCGGATTGCCTTCGGCAATAATAAAGCCGTTATGGTTTTCGGCAATTTTTTTACAGATAGAAAGACCGATTCCTGAGCCGGGATAATCTAATTTCTGATGAAGCCTGTTAAAAAGGAGAAAAATCTTTTCGGCATATTGCTGCTCGAACCCTAATCCATTATCGGAAAAGGAGATTTTATAATATTTTTTACGCTTGTCTTTTATAAAATCAGGATACTGATCGGAAGCCAGTTTTACACATTCAATATTAATTTCAGGTGGAATGCCCGGTTTACAATACTTTATGGCATTCCCGATCAGGTTAACAAATAATTGCTGAACCTGGAAAGGAATAGCATTTAATACCGGCAACTCAGCCGATCTGATAATGGCATTTGCCTCCTCTATGTTCTGTGCCAGTGCCTGGTTCGCACTTTCAAGCAAAAGGTTTAAATCAGTTTTTTCAAAAACTTCCTCTGCTTTGTTGGTACGCGAAAACAAAAGTAAATCATCAATAAGAATGCGCATCCGGTTGGCTGAAGTTTCAATCTTTGTCAGGTATTCTTTGCCTGTTTCCGAAATTATTGCTTTATCTTTTTCGCCAATTCGCGAAATAAATGTTTGAATTTTGCGAAGCGGTTCCTGTAAATCGTGGCTGGCAACCCGGCTAAATGATTCAAGTTCCTTAATGCTTTGTTCGAGTTCGCGGTTCCTGTCTTCCAGTGTAACATTACTCAGATGCTGTTCGGTAATATCTTTTCCTATTCCTATGAAAATATTATTGTTTTCTTCATGAATAAATTTACCTACCGACATAAAATAGCGTAATGCGCCATCTTTGCGTATAATTCTGTAAAAACTTGGTTCGGGTTTTCCTTCTTTAAACACATTTTCCTGTGATTTGGCAAAAATATGTTTATCCTCCGGGTGTACGAATTTTAAATAGTTTTCGATGGAAGGCGTAAACGATTGCGGTTCAGTGCCCAATAAGCGGTATAAATTGCCGGAAAATACAAGTTCGTTGGTTGCCTGGTTCCATTGCGAAATATAAAATTCACCTATTACCTCGGCATGTTTAATGGATTCATTTATAATCAATAACTGTTCATTTGATTTTTTTAAAAGATGTAGATCATTGTTGATCTTTAAAAATGAAAGTATAAAAATAACCAGCGAGAATATCATGAACAGAAATGTGGAAACAGGCGAAAACAAAGCTTCCTTCTCATAAGTTCGTTGATGGTTCTTCAGATATATTAACTCCAGGTGATCGATTTTATTAATCTGGGCCCGGATGTCATCCATTAAATGTTCTCCCTGGAGCAGGTTAATACCTAATTCAGTTTCATTAAAAGGGATAGCCTCACTGCTCTTTAAGGTTAAATCCATGAGTTTAAACCTGTAATTAATTAACTGAAGCAGCGTGTCCAGGTTGTACTGCTGCTCATGATTATCTATTGTTAACGATTTTAAGCGCAGGTAAGCGTCATAAACCTGACCCGGGGCAATTTTATAGGGTCTCAGCAAAACAGAATCACTTGTGGTAATATACCCGCGCTGTGCTATTTCTGCCTCTTTCAGCAGTGATAAAATACGCTCAAGCTGAAGCTGGATCTTGTAGGAATGCACTAATAACTCTGATGATTCAGTAAGAGCCTGGTTATGCCTGTATGATACGCTCGAGATATATAAAAGCATTATTAAAGACAGAACAAAAACCCCCTTTAGAAAAAAGGATGATTTGAAAAGAGTGCCTGGTTTAATAAGCTGCATAACTAAGGATATTATAGACTGAACATAAAATTATCTCTGTTCAGACCCGAAGTATGGTATTGCCAGTTAATCGTTATTACATCTTCCAGTATTTTCTTAAGTGTATTAAAATCACTCGGCTTTTTTATGTACACATTTGCTCCCTGGATAAAAGTTTCTTCAATATCTTTTTCAGAAGAAGATGTTGAATAAATAGCAATGGCCATATTCTGTAAATGAGGTAGTTGTTTGATTTCCAATAAACAATCGATCCCGGTTTTACGCGGCATGTTAAGGTCAAGAAAAAGTATATGCGGTATTTGATTGCCCTCCCGGTTCAGGTGGTCCATCAATTCAACCCCGTCATTTACAATTTTGATATTGGTTTTAATTTTTATTTCTTCAAACGCCTCTTTGAAAAACAGCCGATCATCTTCATCATCATCAGCCAGTATTATATTCATTGGTCCCATGTACTAAGTATTAGCAGGTAATACTAAAAAAATTGAGTGCAGTAAAACGGATTGAAATCAGTTACTTCTTTATTGTACTTTTTTTTCGCCTTGCATTAATAATTCGTTGAAAAGCAGTAGGAGTAATTCCGGTAAGACCTTTAAATTGACTACTAAAGTGTGCTGCGCTGCTATAGTTAAGCCTGTAAGCAATTTCAGAAAATGTTAATTCATTGGTAATTATTAATTGCTTGGCTCGCTCGGTTTTTTGCAGCAGAATGAAATTCTCAATTGAGGTGTAGGTGACTTCCGAAAAAACGGAAGAGATATAATCGTACCTTAGTTTCAGCTGGTCCGAAATATATGCTGAGTTAGAGGTTGGGAGCTTTTCTTCCATATAAACCATCTCAATTATGGTATCTTTTATTTTTTGAACAAGAATACTCTTCTGGTTTTCAATAATTTCGATTCCATACTTGCTTATTGTTGTATTGAGTTCGCTAAGTCCGGCACTGGAAATTGTATCCTCTATTTCTATTTCGGCGAAACCTACATAATCGTATTTAACCTGTAATTTGTCTAATTGCTCCTCCATTATTTTTTTTAAAGCAACATGTGAATCAAATTTCAGGTAAAGTTTCATCTGTTTATTTTTTATTTTTTTTAATTTCGGTCAGATGGAATGCGCCATGAAATAATCACATAGGTAGATGAATAAAATTTTACTCATGGCTATTTCATTTTTTCTTACTGTTATAATCAATTATGCTAAACTTTATACGCCAATTATCAAAAGCCGATTGACGGAAAAAGTAAAATTAGAATAATTATGACAATGAAACGCAGAGTTCAAAAAAATGTTGCTTTCCCGGGGTCGCACAGCCAGCGTATTTCAAATAAACAAAAAATGCCCGTAGTTTAATAACTACGGACATTGTGTGGCCAAATCTTACTCAGTTCATTTTATTGCAGGGAATAAGATAAGGATATATGTAGAGGCAATTGATAGTTGCAACTCATTTTATTAAAAGGTACTATTTGGTATCAGGTTGTAGAAGCTTTCCCTGTGAATTAAAAGCCAGAGCCTGCTCTTTAATTTGTAGCTCGTATGACGATCTACCTTTTGCATTGGTTATTAATACTTTCCTTTGAACTACTTCCCCGGGGTAATTATCGTTAACATATTTCAGTACAGCGGTAGGAAGCTGCGAAATCAAAACTTCCTTTTCGGTTTCTATTACCTTTCCTGAAGCATTATATAAAACAGCCATGTTCTTATCTGTATCAACAAAACTTGCTTTATAATCATCCCCAACTTTGATCCATTCAACCTGGCTGATTTTGGGATGCGATTTTTCGAAAGTTTTCGAAATTTTAGCCGGAATATCATTGGTCATCAGGGGTTGCGCATACGAACACGCAATCATGCCCATAACTGCAAACAGAAGAATAATCTTTTTCATGTTAGTAGGTTTTTGGTTTATGTGAATTTTATTTAATCACAAATTTACATGGATACCACAGGCCATGCCTTATAGAATTATGGCTAAATGTTATAACATTTCATTTGAAAATCTTCTTTAAAAAAGGAAAACCAAGAATGTTTTGAAACAACAGCGGGGTAAACCATTACATTGAAAAAAATCCCCCGTAAAAATCCGGAGGACTTATTTCAAACAAAAAAGCATAAGTGGCTTATGATGCCGTATTCTTTTCTAAAAAACAGCTTCATTAATTGCATCATCAAACAATGCTTATTTCCCCTGTTTTTTCAAATACGCGCGCCAGGTAATGGCCCAGTGTTTCGGATCGTCCATGCAACTTTCATCGATTTTATGAACTACCGAGCGGTGGGGAGCCGATTTCACTGTTTCAGGCTCTGAACGGGCTTCTTCAGCGATATGTCGTAAGCCGTCCAGGAACTCGTCGAGTTCTGCTTTCGAATATGATTCGGTGGGCTCGATGGTGAAGGGCTCAGGTACAATAAACGGGTGGTGGCTCGACCAGAGATGAAATCCGAAATCGCACATGCGGAGTGAAATATCATGGGTTCCCACACCCGTTTCTTTGTACAATTTATCCCAACTATAACGTACTTGCTCTATCCTGCGTTTTCCGCCGGGATAAGGAGAAGTGGCTCCATCAATTTCGAGAATATTGGCCAGCATGTAGTTATTGTTCAGTACAGCAATACGCGCAACTTCTTCAAGTCCTTCGGCACCCAGACTCCGGATCCATGCATAGGCGCGAAGAATGACAGGGAAAGCGCCAAAGAAAACGCGCGATTTTCCAATGCTATATTCATTACCCCAATTTAAACTATATTTTTGCCCGTCAAAGTCAACCAATGGTACCGGCAAAAAAGGCTTCAATTCGTTGGTTACGCCTAGCGCGGCACCTGCCGGCCCGCCAGTACCGTGGGGCGTTGAAAAAGTTTTATGAAGGTTGAAGAAACACATGTCGAAACCGGCTTCCCGTGCGCGGGTTATTCCTAAAATACCATTGGCATTGGCCTGGTCGTAACCGCAGATTCCCCCTGCTTCATGTATAATTTTGGTAAACTCATCAATTCTCGGATTGAAGAGGCCTATATCTTCAGGATTGGTAATAAATAAACCTGCTGTGCGATTGGAAACCACACGTTTTAGCTCTTCAATGTCTGGAAAGCCATCCTTATCGGGGAAGACAGTTATAATTTTATAGCCTTTCACCGCGGCAGCCGCGGCATCCGATGGGTGTGAAAAAATGGTAGTGATCAGCTCGTCGCGATTTTCGGCTTCACCATTCACTTCATGGTATTTCTGCATGATAGAAGCCATTACCAAAATGGCGTGTGAACCGGAACTGGGCTGAAAACTAAATGCATCCATTCCTGAAATCTCACGAAAATACTGATCCATCTCGTACATAATCTGCAAAGCTCCCTGAACGGTTTTTTCGGGTTGCGACGGGTGCAGCTTACTGGCTTTGTGGCTTCGCACAATAGTCTCGTTCACTTTGGGATTGTATTTGAGTGTACAGGTTCCCTGGCCTATGTCAATATTAAAATCTCCTCCAAGGGTTTCCTGCGATAAGCGAAGAAAATGTTTTAAAACCCTCATCTGTCCAATTTCAGGTAAAGCTGGTTTGTTTTTTCTAACCATCTTTTCGGGAATTAGCTCTTTATAATTGCCTAATTCTTTTATTATTTCGGATTCCACTTCAGGAACGATAATTCCTCTTTCGCCCGGGATACTAAGTTCAAAAATTACTTCTTCATCCCATTTAGCCTGATGAAAATTCCGTAAGCGGCTTTCTTTTTTAATTTCCATGATCTTGTGATTTTTCTGTTGAAAATGAATTAACTTATTATTTCACGGATAGCATCAACCAGCATATCCAGATCATCCTTGGTATGATTGTCAGTCACACAGAACAAGGCACAATTGTTTAGTTCCGGAAATTCCGAACTAAGGTCTTTCCCTCCGAAAATTCCTTTTTCTAGCAGTGCCTCATTAATGGCTGCTACCGATTTACTCGTTCCTGAAAAATCAATTACAAACTCTTTGAATATAGAAGCACTAAAACGGATACGCACCCCTTTCAGTTCGCTGATACGACGGGCAGTATAGTTGGCATAGCTAAGCAATTTCTGGCCCAGCTCTTGCATACCATCAGGCCCCATCAACGAAAGGTAAACAGCAGTAGAAATGCCATACAATGCAGCTGCTGTACCAATAAATTCTTTCCCTTTTTCACGTCCGTCAAAAGAGGTACGGCTATAGGCCACATCACCGAAGCCCCATTCTCCTTCTACCGCCGTTTTGGTTATCCCAAACAGGCGCGAAGGATATTGCATCACGTATTTTTCTTGGTCGCGGCTCGAAATAAAGCCGGCAACTGAACCCCCAAAATACATATGGTTGCCCAGCGATTGAATATCGCCACAGCATATATCTGCGCCATACTGACTTGGTGGGCTAAGAATTCCAAGCGATGAGGGATCCACTCCAACAATAACTTCACCTCCAATAGCATGGATCATATCCGCAATTTCCTGTCCCTGTTCTTCAATAAAACCAAGGTAAGAAGGATTTTCAAAATAAATACCGGCAATATCGTCGTTCAGTTTCTCACTCAAATCGGATAAATTCATCATTCCGGTTTCCGGATTATGTTTTACCATAGTGAGTTTCATCACCGGATGGCAATAATTGAAAATAACCTTCAAACGGTCGGGTGAAATTGTGTCAGAAACCAGCATTTCGCTGCGTCCGGTAATCCGGCCTGCCATGCGCACAGAGGTGCTTACAGCCTGTCCCCAATCGTAAGTTGGCACATTTACAACATCAAACTCGAGCAATTCGGCCATCATACTTTCGTATTCGAACAAGGCTTGAAACCTTCCGTGGTCTTCGTAAGGTTCGCCGGCGTATGCGGTAAGAAACTCCGATCTTTCAGTGATTTCGTCACAAATGGCAGGCACGTAATTGTCTACACAGCCTCCACCCAAAAAACTGAGCTGATCTTCGCAACTTATATTTTTCGCCAGAATTTTTTCGACATGTTTTTTGAGCATTACTTCCGAAAGGATTGCACTGGGGATATTCATTTTTCTTCGAAACCGCAGGTGCTCTGGAATATCTTCGTACAATTGGTCAATGTCAGTAATCCCGATTTTTTTCATCATGGCTTCTTTATTAGCCGGGACAGAATTGGGAATGTAAGGATGGATAAAACCTTTTTTCATATTAATTTTCTTTAGAGATAATTTTCATGTTTAATTTGCACATTACGCAATGCCGCCACCATCAACAACCAGATGCGCTCCCGATACCCATGACGAAAGATCGCTGGCAAGAAACAACACTGCATTTGCCACATCTTCAGGGGTGCCGAGGCGTGCGATAGGGCGCTGAGAACATTCGGCTTTGTAAGCTTCATTGTATTCGCCACCCAATTGTTCACATTCACTACGAAGCATAGGCGTGTCAATATCACCCGGACAAACGGTATTTACACGGATATTGTCTTTACCATGGTCGATGCACATGGCACGGGTCATGTTCAGGGTCCCGCCTTTCATAGCACAATAGGCAACCGCATTTTCACCCCCTTTGAGCGACCATCCTGAACCGGTATTGATGATGCTTCCACCACCACCCGATTTCATGTAAGGAATGATGTATTTTGAAAGCAAATACTGGCCTTTCAGTGACACATCAAGAGCAAGATCCCATTCATCGGGTTCGAGATCCACAGCATTTTTACGAATTGCCACACCGGCATTGTTGTGCAGAATATCAATCCGGCCAAAGGTTTTAAAGGCCATATCGGCTGCATTTTTACAATCACTTGCCGAACGCACATCGCATTTAACGAAAATCACTTTTGCGCCGATGGCCTCAATTTCTTTTACAGCTTTCAAACCATTTGCCTCGTTAATGTCGAGCAGGACGATAGAAGCACCTGCTTCGGCCAGTTTTTTTGATGTTCCAAAGCCTATTCCCGAAGCAGCTCCTGATATTACTGCAACCTTCCCTTCCAGGGAAATGGCGTTAAGGATATTTTTGTGAATTGTCATAGGTGGTGTTATTTTCAGATTAGATTTATTTCAGATTAGTGCTTTTGAAAGCCATTTTCTTTCCCGATCATTGCTTACTAAAAAGGTTTTCTTCTTTTTGCGGTATTTCATTAAAATCAATCATGTGCTCTAATGTTTGGAATATCTGCATTTGAATGCTGAATACAAAATTAGTAAATGTCGGGGGCATTAAAAATGTTTGTTTTTAGTATTTTTATAAAAAAACTATTACTGATAATTTTAAAAACTTCACTCCCAGTTCTAATCCGAAAAAATATAAGAACAGCAGATAGGTATAATTACAGCTAATTTTTCCAGATTACAGCCTGGGTTGGTTTTAATGGATTTTCACCTATAATTATCTTTTTGCCAGACGAAACTTTCAGATCGATACTGCTGTCAGTATAATTTACTCCAACCATAAATCCATCACGCCATTCGACATAAACTCCCTTTGGAAGATCTTCAATTTCAACACCTGCGTTTTTGTAAACATTGCGCACCAATTCACGTTCAAGGTTGCCATCAAGAGTGACCACACCTATAAAAGTAACTGTTCCTTTGCCATGTTTTCGGGTTGTTGCTGCAGCTTTTCCGGCGTAATACTGGTCGGCGTATGTTGCCAAAACCTCGGTTGCGGTTTGTGGCTTAAGTATTTCACTCCAGCAACTCCATCCGTACTCCGATCCGCCTGATATAACTTTCCCGGTAACATCAGGAGGCAACATATCAAAAAATTCAATGTCGGCACCAATGAGATTTGATATAGGTGCTGCCGTTTTAGCTTCAAAAAAATGTCCGTTCTTATCTTTCTGTCCGGTACGACAGGTAAGAATAAGATTACCTCCTTTTTCAACGTAGTCGCGCCATTTGGAAACCAGTTTTTCATCAATCAACTGATAGGCAGGTGCAACAATAAAAGGATAGACTGAAAAATCATCAGTTTCGGAAATGAAATCCATGGGAGCTCCGGTCGATTTAATGATTGAGGAATAGGTATTCCTTAATCCCCAGGTATTCCATTGCGTAGTCTGAGGCTGTATATCCAGGTCCCACATTACTTCATGGCTCCATAGAAGAGCGGTTTTGCACTTTATCAATTTTTCGGGCATCTTCGCTTCCGGATCAAATTGTGATCGTAAAACCTTCATTTCATTAATAGCCTGCACAAATTCCTTTCCACCTTGTGAAAGTGTAACTCCATCGGTTCCTACAATACCTTCGTGATACATTTCACTGCTCCAGATCGGATGCCGGTAACGGTAAGTACATGCAAAAGAACAGTCTCCGCCGAAAGCCTGCATCAGCCACATATGAACAGTTCCCGGTTGAAGCTGTGGATTTACAGAAGCCCAGTTTACCTGTCCCGGCTGCAATTCCATTACGCCGGTAGCACCATTTATCGGACGGAAATAATCGCAGGCTTCCATTATCCGGTAAGGATTCCCTGTGCGGAAGTTATTGCCGCCTAGCGTATTCCGTCCGCTTACAGGGTACATGGTAAAACTCGGAAAGTCAAGATGATTGGAAAGCCGAGGATCGGCAGCCGTTATAGCATTTGTATAATTAGTTGTTACCCATTGCAAAGGCAGAATATATTTCCGCAGAATATCTGCCTGGCTGTTCAGGAATCCGGCCGTAACATCAGCAGTAAAACGCTGAAAATCGAGTACGGCATGAGGACTCAGTTTATCTTCATCATTCATTTCAGCATTCGGAATGATGACCTGTTCAAAGTTATCGTAACGAGTACTCCAGAAACTTCCACCCCAAACTTCATTCATTTTATCAATAGTACCATACCGTTTTTTCAACCAGTCCTGATAAGCCTTTCGTGCCGAGGGACTGTAATCAGCTGTTGCCAAGGGCTCATTATCCACTTGCCAGCCCCAGATCCGGGTATCCTTGCCGTAGTGTTTCGCTAATTCCAGGACTATTTTATCTATTAATTCGTTGTATTTCGGATTTGATAAAGAGGCATTTGCCCTGATACCATGTTCCCTGCGACGGCCATCGGCTCCAACAAGATATATTTCAGGATATTTTTCTCCCATCCAGGCAGGAGGAGTGAGTGATGGAGTACACATTATAACCTTAAGTCCTGCTTTATCGGCCATATCAATGGCATCATCCAGCCAGCGGAAATCGAATTTACCTTCTTCCGGCTCAAGAAAAGTCCAGGCAAATTCAGCCATATGAACAAATTCGAATCCGAACTTCGCCATATTGGTAAAATCCCGTTGCCATTGATCTTTCGGCCATTGTTCAGGATAATAAAAGACACCTATTTTCATCAAATCGGCTTTCGGGAAAAAGGCTGCTGCTTGTTTAGCGGTGTTATCTGGTTTTTGAGCAACACCTTGTTTGATTATTCCGGACAAAGTAATTCCAATGATAAGTGCCAAAAAAAATGATCGTTTTACTGTATTCATAGTTATTTTGTATATGGGATTCAGTCTGTTTTAATTAAATTAAAGTTGGTTTTTTAAAGTTACAACTAGAATGAAAAATCGTAATTGATAAAAAGACAATTGATAAGATTGTGATTTTATTTTTCATACTATGTTTAATTTAATTCATTTTTGTATTTTTCATACATTCTTAAAGATACTGACAATGGATCTTTGCAAAGAGTTGATTTTGATACGCCAGGCGTTGTAATCCATTTTTCTTCCCATCTGTAAAGTTGGTCTTTTGACATTTTATCAGCATAAAATATTTTCCAACGTTGAACATAATAATCTCTTATTAATCCACTCCAAGCTCTTGCTGAATAATCATTAACTGGATTGCCACCCCAAGTAGTTAGTAATCTTTTTGCATTTGCTTCGTAATAGTTTTTTTCTTTTTCATTATCCCCCCAACCTCTTGCAAAATTGCACCATCTTTGTAAACTAAGGTTTGGTTGTGACGCTGAAAGACTATCAATAGTTAAAAGAATATTTATTGCTTCAGATATATCTGTTGGGTTTCCTTTTTCATTTGTATCTATAAAAGCTACTAATTTTTTATCAGCAACCAAGCCCAAATATTGAGTTATCAATTCAATTGCATCGTAAGTGTATAAATCACTTTTTCTAAATTCGCTTGAACAGCTAAGGAAAGCACCAACTGCTTCTGCAAATACTTTTGATTTAAGAACAGTTGTTTTAAAATAATCTTCATCATTTCCACTATCTTTATATGGTCTGAATTGATATCTGTATCTAGGGTGATCAGTAAATGTGCCATAACAGGAATTATTCAATAAACTCCAAGCTTCTTTCATTTTATCCGGAAATGCTCCATAGCGCTGTGTGCAATATTTCCCAATCCAATCATTCAAATCAATTTTATTATTTCGCCAACCCATATCAGATAATAGTTCATATACTACTTCATTGTTTTCAATTCCTTCAGGTGCAAAACCAAATCCGACAAGATTTTTTTTATTTTCATAATTCAACGCTTCGATAGGAGCAGTGGCATAAACATCGAGAATGCCATTCCAGGGAGTTTTTCCTCCCATGTTCGGAATAAAAGAATAAATCCATTTTTTACCAAAAAACCCATCATAGATTTTCCATGATGGATCAATTTTCCAAAATACCTTATTGTATTCATTTGCCAAATCGAGAATTAACAATTTGTCATCAGGAACCTTTGATACGAGAGCATTTAATCGTTCTTTAGTCCAGAATAATTTTCCGTTTACTTTATGAAACGGGAAAGTCCAACCTTGCATAACCCAGGTTGCATTTGGATTTGCTTCTTTTATTGAATTGTAAACAGATTCGCCATAACCAGCCAGTTCTACCAAAGCTTGTGTTGAATCTTCAGAAATGGGAACATCCATTTCATTAAAACTATCAGCTAAATAATAATCAGCTTTCCCAAATTCTTTTTCCCATTCCTGGATATAAAGTTTTCCTATTTCAATAAAATATTTGCTTTTCGGAGAAAGTATATAAGCATTGTTTTCTTCGGGTAATCCGCCACCCCAACTTAATTCTCTAATTTCAATGTCGGGGTAAATTCTATTAATTCCTTTTGGAACAAATCCAGCGAATGCGTGAATGATCGGAGTCATGCCCAGCTCTTTCATTCTATCCAACATTTTATGGGCAAGTTTAATTTGTTTTGGAAAATATGAATCAGGCACAGGACCGTCCCACCCATTAAGATTTCCCATTCTGTTCCATGGGAAATAAGCAGGTCCGGAAAAATATGTATTTATTTCATCTTTTGTTAATCCAAGCTTTTGAAACACACGATATAAAATTGCTTCATGAGCGCCCGGAATCAACGGCATATTCAATCCATGCAATGCCATCCAATCAATTTCTTTCTCCCAACGATTCCAATCCCAATATGCGGTAGTGTAGCCATGTGTAACAACATTGAAATAATATCTAAACTGATACGGTGTTTCATTTTTTTTATCTACATCAGGCAATTGCGCTGGTATATTTATATTGGATCCCGACCAAGTAATCATACTATTGCAATTGTTTTTTAAATAATCATAAGCACCTCTACAAAGGGCAACTTCAGAATTTGCCTTAACAATTATCTTATTGTTTTCTCTTTTTAGAGTATAGTTTTCTAATTTGGAACTATCTTTCTGTAATTCTAATATGAAATTCTTTGAATTTTCTTTGCCAATAGTTCTTTCTAAAACATTGGTTGCAGGAAAAACCTGAGATTTAACAATCTGAAAATTACAACCAAAAAGCACAATAAGTATTATGATTTTGTTCCTCATAATGTTTAATTTCTATGTTTTGTTACAAATCAACTGTAATATCAATAATTCTTAAGTGCATTAAAGTTATATCTCTTTCTTGTTCTATTTCAATCCGGTTCAAATAACTCCATCGGCTAAGTAACCGGCTTGTTCGCAAATCTACTATGTTGCATTATGTGAATTTGGTAACTCTCCTGACGACACAATCAGCCAAGCCGGGGTTAATATTCGGATAATCGAACATAGCTTTATCAATATGTCCGGTTAAACTATTGCGTTGAGATTTCAGGTATTTTTTTTAAAACCAGCCTTTTGGTTCAATACCTGTAATTGAAACTTCAGTAAATTCGGCATAATTTTTTACTTTTCATTTGTCAATCCCGTTCTCCTTGTTACATGAAAAAGAACAATAGAAGCAATGAGTACACGCATTTTTTTATACAAGTTGAAAATTTAAAGTTTTACTTTGTTAGCATCATCAACGTATGCGCAGCAGCCCAGCTGAAATTCTCAACCTCTAAGCCCTGACCGGTGATCGGATTGTAGTTTTCCCTAAAAGGTCCGTTTGTAAGCATTCCCTCTGAATGATCGATTGTTTTTACAAGCATACTGTTAGCCAAAGTATTGAATCCATAATTCCTCAGACCTTCGATGCCGAAATAAACCTGGTCGAGCCAGATGGGGCCGCGCCAATAGCCCTTCGCCGGATCAAATGATTTATGATCGGCCTGGAAAGTTGGTAAAGGTATATAGGTGTTGAACTTTTTAGGATCGGCCATAACCATCGACACTTTTTTTGCCTGCTCCTGAGATGCAACTCCGGCCCATAAAGGATGCCAGCCTTCTGATCCCATCAGGGTTATCTGAGCCTTGCCCTGAAGTTTTATATCAAAGTAAAATCCCTTTTCAGGATTATACATCAGTTTGTTTATCAGGTTTTTTACTTCAGCAGCATTTTTGAGGTAAGTATCTTTTCTTTTGTCATGAAGGACTTCCATCATCTGAGCAAGGATTATTTTTTCCCGGTATAAAAACGAGTTCAGATCTACAGATTCCTGGTTGAGCGACCAGGCCCCTTCTGAGTTTTTAACCATAATTGCCGAATCATACCTGACGGCATTATCCATGCCACTTTCCCAGGCTGCAGCCACCCGGGTGCCATCCGTTGAACCATATTCGCAAAGATGATTATGATCGTGATCACGATATTTGTACCACCATTCATGATACTTAACTAGTTTAGGGAACATTTTCTTCAGGAATGCTGTATCTCCTGAGGCTTTATAAACTTCCCAAACCGCCCATGCAGCCAGCGGAGGCTTTGTATCACGGAGGTTGTTTTCGCTTTTCCCAACATAAATGCAGTCGGCGATCATGCCTTTTTCATCCTGGTAGTCGAACATTGCTTCAATATTCGACTTTCCCAATTCAGGATCAAACAAGGCACAGGCTGCAGCATGTTTCCAACTATCCCAGGCCCAGAAACCATCGTACAGATTTATTGAAGGCGTTATCCCGTCGTGCAGAAGGTCGCCGGCAGCACTTCTCCAGTTCACAATTAACGTCATAATTGCTTTAACGGCAACCCTACGATATTTCTCCTCTTTGAGCCATTTGCTGTCGTTTTCAAAGACCCTTGTCAAATAATTGTTCCACCGTTCGAAGTTGGATTTGTAAACATTTGAAGGATTGACAATGATTACAGACTTATACTTTTGTTCGTCCAAATTATCAATAAGATAGGTTTGCCTAAAGTAGTATACATTTTCTTTTCCAGGTGCGATCGTCAATGGTTCAGTTTGTTTATATTGATATCCTTTCCCGTCATCCGTTAAATGGAACTTGCCCTTTGAGGTATCAAGCGGTTCGGTCAGCAGTTTTTTCCCATTGATTCCAAATTCAACTTCGATTCCTTTCTTATATAAAATAAAATGAAGCTGATCCCCGAGTTTCCCCTGCCATACCATATCCAGTTTCATGGGTTTGTCGGTAGTGTTTTTAACTGAAAACCGGATCAGAGCTGACCGATTATCTACAAATTCAATATCATGTAGAAAATGAATTCCATTGAGATCATACGATTGTTCAATTCTTCCCGGGTAATAGGTTACCTGGATAGATTGTAATGATTGAGGAACAAGAGTATCAATACCACATACCGGAGTAAATTTCAGCAGGTTTTTTGATACACAAAATTTATTGCTATCGAGAAGATATGGGCCGGTAAAACCACCTGCTTCTTCAACAGTTGCAGGAGAAGAATATGCATGCCATGCCCCGAGATCGGCAAAAAAAGTTGTTTTATTGTTAAGCACAAGTAAGCCGGGGTATTGGTTGCGGTCGGCATAAACCTTTCCTGTAGGATTGCATTTGCAGGAAATTATAATAACTAAGAGGAATGCTGCCAGAAAACCCGTTTTTATTTTGAAGTTCTTTTTCATTAAAGTATTCACGATTATTTATTAAACAAATACAAAAAAAAGCTCCAGGAAACAACTTTAGCACTGTATTGCTTAAAATATTTTACCTGTATTTTCATTTTCTTAAATTCAAAGAATACCAGCATCAAAATCTGTGACACAGCTACTTGTTGCCTTGTTGCCTGCTACTCATATCTAATGACTAATTTGTCAATAGCCAGTGAGTCATTGATTTCTGTCAGACATTCTATAGTAACTCTGAGTAATTTGGCTACAGGATCATATGACCATCCGGATATGCCACTTTCTTTTTCAGTCTCATTCAGAGGTTTCCCGTTAAAAGAGATGACTCCTTTTGGGATTCGATCAATTTGGTAGAGGTTGAGTCTATAAGTTTGATTTACGGGCATATCTTTATAAATTCCTTTAGCAGAAAAGGTTATATCAATTCCATCTTTCAGATCATCATAATGTATGGAGGTCTTGCGATATTGTCCCTTCGTGTATGCCATTGAAATTCCATCATCTTCATATAAATCAAACGAACCTGAACCAAAAGGATAAATATCAACTATAAGGGAATGGTAAGGCTTTCCTGGTTCAATCCACTGGCTGGCTGGCTGCATTGGCAATACAGCTCCTTTTTTTATAAACAATGGAAGCTTATTGATATCGGTTACATCATATTCAAGGATTTTTCCTCCAACATATACTTCTTTTGACCAGTAATCGATCCATTGAAATCCTTCCGGAAGGTAAATCTCCATCGTCTTAAAATCACCGTAAACCGGGGCAACCAGAAGCCACTCTCCAAACATATATTGTAACGGCCACTGGTCGGCACTGCATCTGAAATCCCCGGGAAAAGCAAGCAACATCGGCCTGCAAACCGGCATGCCTGAAAGAAAGTTCTGGAAGGAATATGAATAAATATAAGGCAATAGCTTATACCTGAGATCCAGATGGGTTTTGTAACTCAGGAGTGCTGTTTCCGAAAGGTCAGTTTGTGATTTCTCTTCCGTTGTACTTTTTGCATCCTTCCGGTCTTCGATTTTAATTTTTTGCAGAAAATTATCAGTGTTAATATTTCCTGACCAGGGTTTTGGATTATGGGAACGGGCAACGGCACAAAACGAAAGAAACTGGTTCCATCTCGCCTGGAGTTTCCAGTCATATCCTATACCGTCAGCAGTGAGATAGTTAATCGCTTTTAATGAACCCTGGGAATTAGTTATAGCCTTTATCTGAAATTCTAACTCCTTCCAGGAGAACGATATATCCTCTGTCCAGGCAAAGGGATACCTGCGGTTTCCTGTCATTTCGTTTACAGGGATAGTACAGGGATAATTATCCCAATAATTAAGTAGCATCATTTTCCGGCATCGCAACATGGACACCCTGCGGCTTTCACCATAATACTTCTGGATCCCTCCATAAATATAGGAATCAGTAATTCCGTTTTTTCGGGTGTCCTGCCAGGTGCCGTCGATACCAATATCCAGTGTTTCATAAAGTTTTTTCCACCATATCGAATCAGGATAAACAGATTCTGTCCAGCCTTGGTGCTTCCGGGTTTTAAAATCTGGTGCATTATGATGGATGAGCATAACCGAGAAATGCATATTATGCAGTGAATCAATCATTTGAGCTGGCGTAAGAGGAACGGAATAATTCTTATTCCAATCGAGACTACTGCCCCAGGTAATTTCTTTATTTCCATCACAGCCGTCGCCCCATTCGAAATCTATAATCAGGTTATCACAAGGAATGCCTTCAGAACGAAACCTCCGGGCAACATCCAGAAGTTCCGATTGGGAACCATCACATCCCAGGTGTTGGGTTTGGGAAAATCCATAGCTTTTTTGGGGTAAAAGAGGCTCAGGACCAACTAATTGATTGTACTGCCTGAAAATAGAAGTATAATCTGGACCATAAATGAAATACTTTTCATCTATCAGGTCTTCTTCCAGATAGGTGGTCACATAATTATCAGCTTTGGTACTATAAAACCAGTGGGGATATCGGCTGTTGTTATTTTTTTCATCAAATGACGAAGCATTGTCAAAGATAGTATATCCATCCTTGAACATTCCGTAAATTGGTCCATACGAGGGGTAAACGAGGTTCCCTTTTAAAGAAAAGACTCGCCACTGCAACGTTTTTAATGATATGCTGAGCCTGAGAGCAGAAGTTTCAATATTTAGTGTATCAGCAATAATAACCATCTTGAACTTTACTGTTTCCCAGTTATCCAATTTCCCGATGGCAAAAGGTATATCATATGCGGCAGGAAACTTGTTGCCAGGAAGGTGCGAAATCCTGAAGCGAAACATAGTCGATGTATAAAGTGACACTTCAACAGAATCATTAACATAGGCTTTAGTCGCGTATTTTGTCAGAGATATGAGTTTAGTTTCCTGCGATTTGGCAAATGTGATACCGAATACAAAGGGAGCAGCAAAAACCAGCAATAGATTTCGTAATCTCATTATCAGCAGCTTTAATCTGTTTTGTTATTCTAACGATAAAATGCATGCATAAAAAAGTAAGCCCGGCAACCACCCGGGCTTACAACCTCAAACCAATAATTACCAACCAGGATTTGGTTTTGCAAGTGGATTAGCACTTAATTCCGTTGCCGGAATAGGGAAGTACTCATCTTTATTAACGTCAAACTGATTTGCTTTTTCTCTGCCATGGCTAACCAGTATATTTTTCAATTCAGCTCCACTATACCAACGTACAAGATCCCAGAAACGACCGCATTCATTACCTAACTCAAGTGGTCTTTCAACATTCCGGATATGATTTCTGATCGCTTCCTGCGACATTGTTTCAGGCAGTTCTACTGACCCAGCCCTGTCCCTTACCAGGTTAATATTATCAACCGCATCGGCAGTTTTTGTCTGCTCATTTTGTGCTTCAGCAAGCATAAGAAGAACGTCCGCATACCTCATTAGAATAAAATTGATACCGGAATAATTCTCATCCCGGGGACTTGAGTAATCATGGTAACTGTATTTCTTCCAAAAGACTTTGCTCGTTTCCCCAAAGTAATCCGTAAACGACAGGTTAGTACCTGCATTTGGATGGTAGTACCAGATATCGCTCTGCGGATTATTGAAAACAATAGATCCGAACACCCTTTTGCTTGGAGTACCTGACACGGTAGTATCATTCATGAAGAGGTTTTTCAAATATGCATTCGGACTGATTGTTTGATTCGTCCCTGTAAAGTTGGTAACCATTGATTGTGATTCAATCCTTCCTCCATCCTCACGCATAGTGAAATTTATCTCAAATATTGATTCAGTACTCCACTCTTTTGTTCCATCAAATAAGTGCGTATAATTATCTCCTGGCACCAGGCTGTATGTATGTGAAGTCACAACATTCTGCAACTCAATTTCAGCTTCTGCCCATTTCTTTTCGAACAAGTAAACCTTTCCCAGATAAGCTGTTGCTGCTCCTTTTGTCGCCCTGCCAAGATATTCTGATGGCCACGAAACAGGTAAATCAGCAATTGCATCTTTCAGATCCTGCTCAATAAAGGCATATACCTCTTCCGGCGTCGACTGGGCTTTTATGTATTCGTCAGGGTTTGCCGGAATCTTATCTAAAAGAATAATGTTATGGAAATCGTTTAGAAGCAGGAAATGACAATAGGCCCTTAAAAACTTTGCTTCGGCTACAAATGAGTCCTTTTTGGCCTGATCCAGATCCATGAGCGGCACATTTGCAATAACCTGATTAGCCCCGAAAATGCCTTTGTACATCATATGCCACAAACGTCTGATATTATACATTGAAGTATAACATTCATAACCTCCTACAAGGTCAAATGGATCCCAAAGATTTTGCGGGTCGATGAGGTCACTTTTCGATTCATGATTCAGGAAATAACCTTCGTTAAAGCCCCATTGGTCGTCCCACAATTGAAGCTGTATAGTAGAGTAGGTCCCTGTAAGGGCTGATGTAACATCGGCCTCAGTTTTCCAGAACTGATCATTTGTTAGCTGGTTTGGATTTGTAACATCCAGATATTTGTCGCTACACGAATTAAACGAAAAGCCTGAAATGATAAGCAACAGTATAAGTATTATATGTTTTGTATTCATAATGATTTCTCCTTTCTTTAAGTTGATTGTTAGAAGTCGAGCTGAATTCCTGCCAAATATTGTTTAGGAAGAGGATAAGGAGACCGGTCGACACCTCTGGATAGTTTGTCATCTCCGTCAATTGATGGATCATATCCGGTATATTTGGTAAAAGTCAGGATATTATCCCCGGCAATATAGACCCTCAGACCCTCAATTCCCACCTTTTTTAAGAGTTTTTCAGGAAAAGTATAACCAAACTCAAGATGTCTCAATCTCAGGTACGATGCATTTTCGAGGAATAAGTCTGACTCGAGTACATTGTTTTGTGACTGGTAAACAACTCTTGGAATATCAGATCCGGGATTATCAACCCTCCACGCATTGACAAGGTCCTGACTAATGGCATGAATTCCCTGGTATGCACCCACATCATATAAAAACCATTTTGAACCATTGAACATTTTTTTACCAATAACTGAATAAAAGCTCATCACAGCATCAAATCCTTTGTATGAGCCAGACATATTCAATCCGAATTCAGCTTTTGGCTGGCCGCTTCCCAGGAATTTTTTGTCATCTCCGGAAATGGTCCCATCATTATTTGCATCAATATACCTAACATCCCCTGGTTTTGCATCAGGTTGGATTGGTGCTTTTATGCCGGTGGCAGGATCCGTCCATGTGTAATTATCAATTTCAGACTGACTGTGGAAGATTCCACTTGTTTCGTATAGGAAATATGAACCCATGGGTTGTCCTACTATAGTTTTTGTGGTTAAAGGATATGCCCAGTGAACTGTTCCTGCGGCTATCTCCTGACCTGTATATCCCATTTTTGTTACTTTGTTGGCATAGGTTGATACCACAAATCCTATCTGGTATTTGAACGCTTTTTCAAATTCCGAATAGCGGACATTAAATTCAAAGCCATTGTTATTCATTGAAACTGCATTTACAATGGGTGAATCGAGCGACCCGGTTGATAAGGGAATAGGGACACGGGCGAGAATACCTTCACTTTTCTTCATATAATAATCTGCCTCGAAAGATAATTTGTTATTAAGCATCGAAAAGTCCATACCAAAATCTGTCGTCTTTGTGCCTTCCCATTTTATTCCTATAGATGGAAAACTGACAGCACGTGAACCAACATAAATGATTTGATCTGGTCCGGGCCCGAACGGATAATTCAAATCGCTCCATATGTCCGATGAGATATTGTACATATATTGGTAATCACCGATCTCCTGCATCCCAAGTTCACCATAGCTAGCCCTAAGTTTAAACTGCTTGATGAGAGGGACATTAAAAAATGATTCTTTGTCAACCCTCCATGCAGCCGAAATTGACGGAAATACACCCCAGCGGTTGTTTACATCAAACCGTGAAGATCCGTCACGTCTTACATTGCCCTGGATAAAATATTTCTCTGCATAATTATAACTGAAACGTCCAAAATAGGACATCAGTCTGGAATTGAGCTCATATCCGTATGCATTATCACTTGCTTTCCCGGCATCCAGAACCCGCAAATCATTGTTAGGGAAATCCTGCACGCTACCACCGGTTGACCTGAAATCCCGTTTCTCCTGGGAGTATCCTGCCATAGCTGCGATAGAATGTTTTTCGATTGAAACATTGTAATTCAGGTAGTTTTCAAAAATATTATGATATTCCCTGCTCCTGTTTTCGTCAAGTAATGCAAGTGATTGCTGGTCGTAGGTGTCGGTTGGATCAGCCTCATATAAATTCTGAAACTTGGAACGGAAATTGGATCCATATCCATCAAATATATTCTCACTGAGTCGGATGGTATATTTTAGATTTTTTAGTATATCATAATCTGCGTAAGCTGAAGCCATTAACCTGATATTATCAGAACTCAGATTATTAAACTTCAGGTTGGCGATTAAATTCCCATCTTTCAGAAGTCCGTCTTTATAATTCTGAGCTGAATATCCCGATGGAGATCCGTCCCAATAAACTGGGGTAAGAGGCGACATTGCCATGAGGTGATAAAAACTATATGAATCCTCAAACCGGCCTCTCCCCTTGTCTCTGCTAATTGATACGGATTCACCTACTTTAAGCCGTTTCTTTTTAATATCAGAATTCACCCTTAATGACATTTTCTCATTATTGGTCAGGATTACTAATCCATCTTGTTTTGCATATCCGCCAGAAATTGCAAAGTTGTAATTTGAACCTCCTCCGGATATACTCAGATCATATTTTTGCATAGGAGCAGTCTGAAAGTATTGGCTCTGCCAGTCAGTACCCGGGTAATGGGAAGGATTCGCATCGTAATCCGTAATAAACCCGTCATAAGCCTGGCCGGCATTATCGTAAGCTTGTTTCATGACCTTTATATAGTCAGCCGTATTGGTAACAAACGGCAATTTTTTATTAATCTTGTTGATGCTGTAATAGCTGCTGAAATGAAACTTTGTTTCGCCTTGTTTTCCTCTTTTCGTTGTAATAATAATTACACCATTGCCTGCTCTCGAGCCATAAATTGCTGCAGCCGAAGCGTCTTTGAGAATATCCATTGTTTCAATATCCTCAGGGTTAACTGCGCTCAGATCAGAAGGCACTCCATCAATAATATACAATGGATCCGTGTTATTGAATGAACCGGTACCCCGGATTTTGATTTTAGCTGATGAACTTGGATCTCCAGAAGTAGAAGATACATTTACTCCGGCAACCGAACCTTGAATGGCAGTTGAAACCTGGGTTGTAGCAATTCTCTTCAAAGCATCAACTTTTACTGAGGCTATTGCTCCAGAAACATCACTCTTTTTTTGGGTACCATAACCTACAACAACAACACCCTCAAGGTCTGTACTCAGCATAACCAACTGGACGTTGATGACTGTTTGCCCGCTAACCTGTTGCGTAAATGTGTTATATCCAACAAACGAGAACTGCAGGGTAGCGGTAGGATCATCTATTTCTATTGAGTATTTCCCATTGATATCAGTTAATGTTCCAGTTTTTGTGCCTACAATCAACACACTAACACCCGGCATAGTTTCGCCGGTTTGGGAATCTGTTACTGTTCCTGTTATTTTTTGTGGAAGTGGCAACGAAGATGCACTTGAGCCTTCAATTGGAGTTAAAATAATCTGACGGTCGTAGACTGTAAATTTTGCTTTACCTTCAAAAATTGTAGCTAAAACATCTTTTATAGTTTTATTATTTGCTGCTATACTCACTTTCCTTTCAACATCTATAAGTTTAGGGCTATAAAGAAAATAGAATTCGCTTTGGTTTTCAATTTTCTCCAGGGCATCTGATATCTTTGCGTTATCAAGCTTTAAAGTGACCTTTGTCAATTGTGAATAAGTATCACTGGCGTAAAGCTGAAAAACAGTCAGCAAAGAGAAAAAGAGTGTTAGTTTCATAACTCTAAATGTTTGTCTTGATAGGATACCATAAAGGGTCCTTCCAAAAAGGTTTCGGATTTTTTTCATACTTTTGTAAAGATTTAAGTTACTTTAAGATTTTGTTCTAAGATCTGGTACTTAATCAGGCGGGATCGTGGGGAAACACTTTTCCGCCTTCCTTTTATACGTATTTCTTTTACATAGGCATATTATTTAAGAGGTTGAGGTTTCTGTTTTTTACTATTTCTGTTTGTAATGCAATGTAACTTTCCGGCGTGTAAAAGTACCGTCGGCCATTTTTTTTCGGTCTGATATTGCATAACTGACGGGCGAAACCATAGTTAAAAGATGCATCACCTCAGGTAGTGTTTCATGATCAAATGTGGCTGAATAAGTGAGATCATACAACTTGGTATCCATTATCTGGAAATCGGCATCAAACCATCTGCTGAGTTTCTTTGTAACTTCGGTCATTGGTTCTTTAACAAATCTGAGTTTTCCGTCTTTCCATGAATAATTTCTATCATCATTGATGGTATATGTTGTAACTTCACTATCCGTCTTTTTGTAAACGACCAGATCATTTGGCTTCATTGTCAGTAGTGCAATTACTTCTCCGTCCTTCTTTACCCTGCTAAGTTCAACTTTGCCATTCACAAGTGACGTATTAATTCTGTCATCATCCGGATAAGCAGATATGTTGAATGTTGTACCTCTTGCTAAAACCTGAATTGCTCCAGTTTCGACTATAAATGGAATACTGGAGTTATGAGCTACTTCAAAATATCCTTCTCCTGTTAGTTCAACTACACGCGTATCGCCTTCGAATATTGCCGGGTATTTTAATGTGCTTTTATGATTTAGCCATACCTTTGAACTGTCGGGCAAGGTAACTTTGGTTATAGCATCTGAGGAAGAAGTTACTTCATAATAAGCTATTTTATAATGTGTTTGATCATGTTTGACAGTTTGCTGCAAAATAGTCATATACACGCTATAACCCAGTACAGGTATAAGGAGAAAAGCTGCTGCTCTGGTAAGGATTTTAATAAAAAAATCTCTTCTTTTGTGCCTTACAGTATAGTTCTGGGCAATCTTTAGGAGGTCCATCGATTTTGACAAGTTTACCTTGTGATGAATCTTATTGAGAATCAGATCGAAATCGATATTGAGAATTCCTTCTTCAGTAGGTACTTCTTCATATATGCTATATAGAAAGGCTTTACCTTCCGGTGTTCCAGCAGATTCTTCAAGCCAGGTCAATACAATACCTAACTCCTCATCGCTGCAACGATTGTTAAAATACTTTATTAATAATTCTTTATTCATTTTGACTTTCTTTTAAAAAGCACTCCCGGTTTTCACCGGAAGCGCTGGATAATTAATAATCAACCTCAAACCTCAATCAAATTCGTTTATGATGCCTTGACATTGATTACTTTAAATGTTCTTTATAAAATTCTATATTCCCTTTTTGCTGTAAGAGTTTATTTCAACTTATTATAAAAGTAAGACGGCACATTCATGTTTACCACTACAGGGAAACGAAGAATTTATTAAATAAATATTAATTATGTGAAATTCAATACTATACAAAAAGGAACCAAAAGAGTATAGCAACTATACTGGATTTGTCTAACTGTTCCTTAATGGTTTTAAGAGCACGCGACATATGAGTCTCGATAGTATTAACGGAAATATTTAGCCGTTTAGCTATTTCCTGATATTTCAAGCCTTCAACCCTATGTAAAATGTAAACCTCTTTTTGGCGTTGAGGCAGATGTTCTATGATTTCATTAAGCTTTAAAGTCAGCTCATTATATTTTATTTCGTTGTCTTCAATGTCCTGGATGGAAGGTTCCTGGTTCAAATCCTGTAATGATTTCAAATAGTCAAGATATTGTGTTTCTTTGACTTTCTTCCTTATTAATGTAATTGATGTGTTATATGCAATAGTAAAAATATAATATTTAACTGTTGTATCTTTTTCAACATTGTGGCGGTTCTCCCACAAATTCAGAAATACATCCTGTAAGATATTCTCCGAATCTTCAACAGATTTAAGGATGGAAAAGGAAAACTTATAAAGTCTTTTACTATACCTGCCATAGAGAGCATCGAGAGCAAACATATTGCCTTCCTTGATTTCATGCATCAATTCTCCATCACTGAATAGCGTAAAATCTTTCATAACTATCTTGGAGGATAAAATATTTTATGGCAAATATAATATTAATATAACAATCAAAATTTATCCTGACAATACCTTGTCGGAAAGTTTACAAGTCTCCTTGATCGGATTAAAGCTAAATAAAGTATAAACGTTTATCCGGAAGCATAGAGAGAAACAAGCTCGGAAGTAGAAGTGAACATGAATTTCCATTTTGAATTTGTCAAAGAACGAATTGTTCTATCAGATACTTCACAGTCAAATTTTATTCGAATAAATTCGTGAATTTCCAATTTTCAAGTAAACAATTTGACCGTATTAAATACTAAGAAATGGGCAAAAACATCTGAACCGGAAATCCATTGAATTCTCAGTAAATTGCATTTAATCCTATACCCGCGGATTAAGCTCAAGTTTTTAGTAAATGAAACTTCCAATGAATAACAATATTGATCATCAGTACCAGAATTTAAGTTTCCATATTTCAACGTCGTCCTCCTTCGTTAAATCGGTAATTGGTAGTAGCCTAAGATAATATCAGAAAACTGGAAGTTTCAATTCCTGAAATGAAAGCTTTTCTTCGTGATGGTAATTGGTTAGGAAAAGCTCCTATGGGGTATCAACATGAGGGACCAAGAACAACAGACCACAATAGATATAATAGAATACAAAGAATAACTGTTAACGAAACAGGAATAAAATTGAAACAGGCATGGCAATGGATATTGGAAGGAGTCCAAGATTATATTATTTTGCAACGGCTGAATGAACTTGGCGTTAATATCCGTTTGCAGAAACCTGGTGCTATGTGGCGTAATCCTTTCTATTGCGGTTTAATTACTAATCGACTTATTGATGGTGAACTCTTTGAGGGCAATCATGAACAATTGATAAGTAGGGAAGTTTTTCTTAAAATCAACCAGATAAATACAAAAAGGCCTCATGGTTATAATATCGAAAAGCTTTGTGATTATAGACCACTAATCGGTTATATTCTTTGTTACAGATGTGGCAGAAAACTGTCAGGGTACTTGGTGAAAAGTAAAAGATTGCATTCTTACAAATGTCAGAAATGCAAAGGGATGAACCTTAATGCGATTACCAGCAATGAGAAAAGGACTGGGGCGCATGAATTATTTGTCACCATGCTCTCTTCATATAAGGTCGAATCGGGATATATTGAAATGATAAAAGACCAGATAACTAAGGATGGCAAAACTAATGGACAACTCATCTAAACAAGAGGAGTCCATATTCAAAAATTGACTTACAGAGTTGATGAACGATAAAGAAAGTTTGGCAGAAAGGTTCGCGTTTGGAAAGATAGGTAGCGATATGTATCAAAACTACCTGACCAAAATTGAGAGTGAAATCTATGAATTAAAGGAGAAAACGATATACCCGAAATATACATATCTAACTTTGAAAACTATCTAAATAAGGAAATTGATTTCGTTCAGAATGTTAGTAAATACCGGGAGTCTGAGAATATTGATATAAAGAAGAAAATCCAAAAATTAGTGTTTCCAGGAGGGTTTTTCTACATTCCCGAAAAACGGCAATATCTAACCACTGAGGTGAACCAATTATATCGCTTAACTTTAAGAAGATCAATTAATTGTGAAGGGTATAAAAACGATATCCCCACTAAAAATGATGAGGATGATTGGCCGGTATAGGGGAAAGGATTACTCTATGATCCTAAAAGGAAAGATCGTTATAACGAAGCCTGTGCCTGACCTTGTTTACCTATGGTTTTTTCATCAGAATTTCACAAGCAAGTTTACAGCATATCAAAAAAACTAAAAGTCCCGGTGAACTGCACCGGAGCTTTTAGTTTTTAGTGGTATATTTAACACCTGTTGGAAATGATTATTGTTAAATAGTCGGTTTAATATACTTGCCATTTGAATCAAATAACAGTACAACATCCTTTATATTTACGCTATAAGTTACTTTTCCCTTGACGCTTTTTATCTGCAAAGTTTTTTTTGCATAACCATCTGAGAAATTTTCATTCAAATATTTTATTGCAGCTGATGGAAGTGCAGTAACCGAAATTTGCTTTTCAGTTTCGGTTATTTTCCCTTTAGAACTATATGTGGCCGACCTATATGTTGAGTCTTCAGTATAATTAGCTTTAAAGTTATCCCCGGCTTTGGTCCATTCTACCAGAGTTACTTTTGGATGCGATTTCACAAAAACTTTTGAAACATCAGCCGGAACATCAGTTAATGTCAAAACCTGAGCGTATGAAATGCTAATCATACACAATACAGCGATCAGAAGGATTAATTTTTTCATTTTTATTTATTTATTAAAATTAGTATGTAGTATTATTATGAAGTGCAAAATTACATTCACACTAATTTAAGATTGTTACATAATTAAAAATATAAGTTACATCATTCACATATTCAACTGAAAGAGGCCGCGAACACTCTTTTAGCATAGTATTCATGTTATTCACTTACGAGTTTCCGTATCTTTATGTTTATTTTCACCTGTTTGAATACAAAAATTAAAATTATTTGTTATTTTGCATCTGATCATTCACAAAATAATATAAAGATGAAAAAAATCTCTATTACTTTTTTTGTCACTATGCTGACAATCAGCGCTTTTAGTCAAATCGAGCCTCTCTGGCTGCGTTATTCTGCCATTTCGCCCGATGGTAAAACAATCCTTTTTAACTACAAAGGCGATATCTATTCAGTTGCTTCGGAAGGAGGTACTGCCGTTCCCCTGACGATCAGCGAATCGTTCGAGTTTTCCCCGGTTTGGAGTAAAGATGGGAAAAGTATTGCTTTTGCTTCGGATCGTTATGGCAATTTCGACGTTTTTGTAATGCCTTCTTCAGGAGGTGAAGCAAAGCGGCTGACTTATCATTCTGGAAATGAAATTCCTTCAAGCTTTACGGCCGACAATAAAGCAGTGTTGTTTTCAGCGTATAGGCAGGATCTGGTAACGAATGCACAATTTCCAATATCCTTGATAAATGAACTATACAGTGTTCCTGTATCGGGAGGGAAAGTATCCCAGGTTCTCACCACACCTGCACTTAATGCTACACTCAATAAAACTGGCGATAAAATAATCTATGACGATATCAAAGGCTATGAAAATCTCTGGCGGAAGCACCATACTTCATCAGTTACTCACGATATCTGGGTTTATGATCTGAATGCCAAAACATATACACAGCTTTCACAATTTAAGGGTGAAGACAGGAATCCTGTTTTCGATTCGAATGATAATGATTTCTATTACCTGAATGAGCAGAGCGGATCGTTCAATGTTGTTAAAAGTTCCCTGTCAGATCCTTCGAAAAACGTGGCTATTACACATTTTACGAAAAACCCGGTACGCTTCCTTACCTGCGCTGCTGACAATTCGCTATGCTTTGGGTATGATGGAGAGGTATATACTCTGAAACCAGGCGGAGAACCCCGGAAAATAAAAATAAATATTGCTAACGACGGACGTACGCCTGT
This sequence comes from Bacteroidales bacterium, assembly GCA_038322655.1. Lineage (GTDB taxonomy): Bacteria > Bacteroidota > Bacteroidia > Bacteroidales > UBA4417 > UBA4417. The sequence goes on from JBBQGD010000004.1 coordinate 48,537, forward strand.
TGAGCAGAATGTACAGGTAAATGAGAAATTTACTGAAGCAAAACTATCGCCTAACGGCAAAGAGTTTGCCTATATTTTCCGTGGGGAGATATTTGTGTCGAGCATCGATGGCGGCATTACAAAGCGGATTACCAACACTCCATGGCAGGAGCGGAGCGTAAGTTTCAGTCCTGATGGGAGAACGCTGGTGTACGCAGCTGAGAAAGAAAACAGTTGGAATATATATACTTCAGCAATTACCCGTAAAGAGGAACCCTATTTTTACCTTTCAACGGTTTTGAAAGAAGAACCTGTAATTGCAACCGAAGCCGAAGAATATCAGCCGGCCTTTTCTCCTGATGGCAAGGAAGTAGCCTATCTCGAAAACCGCGTGGTGCTCAAAGTTGTGAACCTTGCTTCAAAACAATCGCGCACCATAATGTCGGCAGATAAAAACTATTCGTATGCCGATGGTGATCAGTATTACAAATGGTCGCCCGATGGCAAATGGTTTGCTGTACAGTTTGGTTATCCCGAACGGGTTCAGGCGCCTGAGGTTGGGATTGTTGCTGCGGATGGCAAAAGCGAAATCCACAACCTAACATTAAGCGGGTATGATGATTTTTCGCCTAAATGGGTTATGGATGGCAAGGTGCTGATATGGAGCTCGGACAGGGAAGGAACACGCGAACAGAGCGGCAATCCGGTGAGTGGCGATGTGTACGCAATGTTTTTTGCCAAAGAAACATTCGACCGTTTCAATCTTTCGAAGGAAGAATTTGCGCTGCTGAAAGAAAATGAGGGCAAGGACAAGAAAGAGAAAAAAGAAGCTGAAGAAAAAGCGAAATCAACAGATAAAAAAGCGAAATCAGCTCCGGAAGTTAAGGTTGAGAAAGATTCATTGAAGAAGGAAATTGTAATTGACTGGGAAAACCTCACCGATCGCAAGAAAAAACTTACTCCATATACTTCGTCGGCCAGTGATTTCATTCTATCGAAAGACGGGGAGAAACTTTATTACCTAACTGAGTTTGATAAGGATAATGACCTTTGGGTAACCGAACTTCGCACGAAAGAAACTAAGCTTATGACCAAGCTTGGAATTAAAAATGCAAGTATGGAGCTATCACCGGATGGTAAGTTTATTTTCGTTCTTGCTGATGGGAAAACCTTGAAAATTGATATAGAGACAAGCAAGTCCGAACCACTGAAAGTAAGCGGCGAAATGGTGCTTGACCAAACTGCTGAGAGAAATTATATTTTTGATCATGCCTGGCGCCAGTTGAAAGAGAAATTCTATGTGGAAGATCTTCAGGGAGTTGACTGGGATTATTATTACAAGGTGTATCATAAATTCCTTCCGTATATAACCAACAACTACGATTTTGCCGAAATGCTGAGTGAGATGCTTGGCGAAATGAATGCCTCGCATACCGGAAGCGGCTATCGCAATAACCAGCCTAATACGGATCAAACATCAACGCTTGGCCTGTTTTACGATTATAATTATACCGGCAAAGGGCTTGCTGTTGCCGAAGTGATCATCGGAGGGCCGCTCGATAAAGCATCATCCAGGATAAAAAAAGGCAATATCATTGAAAAGATTGACGGCCAATTGCCCGACTCCATTGATTTCTACCAGCTGCTTAACCGCAAAGTCGAAAAGCCAACCCTCCTTTCCGTTTACGATCCGGTTACAAAAACACGCTGGGACGAAACTGTTAAGCCCATATCCGCAGGCGAGGAAAATGAATTGTTATACAAGCGATGGGTGGATAACAGGCGCAAAGAGGTTGATCTGCTTTCGGGTGGTAAAATCGGGTACATTCATGTGCGCGCAATGAACGATGGTAGTATGAGGACTGTTTTTGAAGAAGCTCTAGGAAGAAATATTGGTAAGGACGCTATTATTGTAGATACCCGTTTTAATGGCGGTGGCAATATTCACGAGCAACTTTCTGATTTTCTGAGTGGTAAAAAATATATCGACATAATTCCTCATGGGCAATATATTGGTTCAGAGCCGTATGACAAATGGGTGAAGCCATCCATTGTGCTCATAGGCGAAAGCAATTATTCCGATGCCCATCTCTTTCCGGTGGCTTATAAAATAAAGGGAGTTGGCAAAACGTTGGGGATGCCTGTACCTGGAACAGGAACTTTTGTATGGTGGGAGACCCAGATCGATCCTACTTTGTATTTTGGCATACCTATGGGCGGATGGCGTACGGCTGATGGCAAATTCTGCGAGAATAATCAGATGGAACCCGATATTAAAATCCATAATGATGCTGACATACTTTCCGCAGGCCGCGATCAGCAGATAGAGGCGGCAGTAAAGGAATTGATGAAGAAGTAAGATTTAAGGTATAAAACGCATTTTAATTGATTCTGATCTGAGTATATCTCCGGGTCTAACCTATAATCCAGGATTTTACTGGCTTTCCAGCTTAGTAATATCCTGGATTTTTTTTCTCGCAGCTTGCAAACAAGTTTGCAGCTCGCTTAAAAAATAAAAGCCCTGATGCTGTGCATCAAGGCTTCGTAGTAGCGGGGACAGGATTATTTCATGATCCTGAAAGGGGAGGGCTTAACAACAAAGCCTCAGTCTCACTTCGTTCGCCTGGGTCTTTTATTTTTTCCGCTTCGCTTTGCAAACAAGTTTGCAGCTCGCTGAAAAAATAAAAGCCCTGATGCTGTGCATCAAGGCTTCGTAGTA
>JBBQGD010000005.1:0-48702 GCA_038322655.1 Bacteroidales bacterium
TTAAATGATTTTCTGAAAACTGCAATTCCTGGCTCAGGTATTTCAATTGTTGTGGTATGACTTTGACTTATTTCGACATCATGAAGTGTTATTCGCGGCAGCGAAAGGATTTCCAGGTCATACTTTCCTGTAATGTACTTCTCAGTTTCTCCGAAATTCTGAACATTAAGGGTTTGATTCGAACCACTCTTTCTCACAATAGATTGCAGTCCCCTGGAAGCATTGCTAACGCCGGCCATTTTCAATTGAAGGTAACCCTGTGGCGCATCGGCCGCAACCACAGTATGTTTGCCAGGCGCTATACGCAATGTATCTATAACAACCGGGGGCAAAGTGTGAATGTCAACACGATAGGTTATTAAGGGGTCAACAACCAAAGTATCGGGTAAACCACGGTTATTCATGGTATGGATATAATTATATTTCACTTTACCTGAATACAGATCAGTAAAAGTCATTGCAGCATTAGTTTCTGTAGGTCTGCCTGATTCATCAAGAAGGTTAACCTGCATTGTTGTTGAATTGAGTGCCTGCGAAATAACTACATTTAATGCTTTTTTCAGATCATTTTCATTTGTAGCATCAAAATAAGTGCCAATGCAATTAAAGGCCAGGTTGAAATCCTGTCCTATGCCGATTATAAATGGTTTCAGGATGATCCCGTTTTTCTGCAACATCTTTGAAACTGCACAGGGATCCCCGCTGCATTCTTCCATTCCATCAGTAATTAGGACAACAATATTGCGACAGTTCGCACAAGGCGGAAAGTCTTTAGCTGCTTGTTCGAGCGAAAATGCCATGGGCGTAGTTCCCCGGGGTGTAATTGTCCTGAGGCGGCTCTTGATTTTACCGGTGTTTCCGGGGGCGAAAGGGACCTCCAGTTTTGTGTCGCTGCATACCTGAGGCGGATAATGGTATTGATGACCGTAAACCCGTAAGGCAAATTCTGTATTTTTAAGATTAGCAATGCTATCAAGCATTTCGGAAATTATACGCTTGGCAATATTGAATTTTGTATCGCTTTGCCATCGGCCGAGCATGCTTTGAGAAGCATCAAAAATAAACAGGATGCGGGTTAATGGTATTTTTTTTTGAACTTCAGGAGGCTGATTCTGAGCTACCGAGCTAAAAGCAAAAAATGCTAGTATGACTATAGAAATGATCCTGAATTTACTTTTGATTGCTTCTTTCAAAATTAATGGATAAAGTGTTAAATAAGGAACCTGCAAAAGGGTAATAAACAGGGATTACGAGAAGTTTATGAATACCCGGTTTATTGAATTCTGAATATGAATTTTAATTTAAGGCTTTAGAATACCTGACATTATTTTACATCCAAATTCCTGATGCCAAACAAAGATAGAACTTTAATCAACAAACATGGAAATCCCTAAATACTAAATGAACAACGTACAATTTCTCTTTTTATGATTCTGTTCACAATATTCTTTTAAGTATTTCCGGCCTACCATTGTTTATAAATTATTAGCTAATTTATTCCTTTAGCGTGATTTCTGAATGGAATGTTAATAATTTTGGAAAACATTTTACATTTCTTTTCGTTAATCAACAATATGCTTCCTGTAAATGGAACATATACTATTTTCTCCAAAAACTTTTTGATGCTCTTTACAATACGATTAAAAAACATTTTAAGATTTCTGATCATTTTGATCAGTCTTTTATATTATTTACCAATGCATGCACAAGGTTCATTCAAGATGAATAGAGTTGAGCAACATTGGGTTGATTCAGTTTATAATGCACTTACACCTCAACAGAGGATTGGTCAACTGTTTATGCTAAGGGCTAACTCCACTATTGATTCCATGGAAATCCGCCAGCTTACAAAGTTGATCAAAGATTACAATATAGGAGGATTATGCTTTTTCAAAGGAGGTCCGGTTAGGCAGGCAATTCTTACCAATTACTATCAGCTACTGGCGGTTACCCCGCTGCTTATTTCCATGGATGCAGAATGGGGACTGGGAATGCGGCTCGACAGTACTGTTTCATATGCCCGACAGATGACATTGGGAGCCATAAGGGATGAGCAACTTATTACAGAATATGGACGTGTTATAGCAGCGCAGTTGCGCAGAATGGGAGTTAATATTAGTTTTTCTCCAGTGGCTGATATCAATAGTAACCCGGCAAATCCTGTTATAAATATCCGTTCTTTCGGCGAACAAAAAGAAGATGTTGCCAGGAAAGCAATACTGTATATGAAAGCGCTGCAAAGTGGCGGTATTATTACGGTTGCGAAACATTTCCCCGGTCATGGCGATACGGATACAGATTCGCATCAGGCATTGCCATTAATAAGTCATTCTGCTGCCACTATCGATACGCTTGATATTTTCCCATTCAGGGAACTTATTAATGCAGGAGTAGATGGGATAATGGTAGCACACTTAAATATTCCCGCATTGGATGCTACAAAAGACATTCCTTCGAGTCTCTCTCCTAAAGTGATTGATTCGCTGTTGCGTAAAAGCCTGAATTTTAAAGGCCTGGTTCTTTCGGATGCTCTTGATATGAAAGGCGTTTCCAATTATGGTGGTACCGGTACAGTGGAGTTCAAAGCATTGAAGGCCGGGAATGACGTATTGCTGCTTTCTGTTTCTGTTGATAAAGCGGTGGCTGAAATTTTGCAGGCTATTGACAGTGGCTTATACTCACAGGAAGAACTGTCAGTCCATTGTAAACGAATATTAACCTATAAATATCGTGCCGGGCTTAACAGCTTTCAGCCGGTTAAAATTAAAAATCTCTATAATGATTTAAATAAGCCTGACGAAGTCAATCTGAATCTGGAACTATACAGGAACGCCATCACCGTTTTGAAGAATGAAGATAATATTATTCCTGTTAAAACATCAGATACTTTACGGATCGCATCTTTGATGATAGGGTACACTGATATAAATATGTTTCAGCAGCGTATGAATGATTATGCTCATGTTGATCATTACACACTTCCCCATAATGTGGATAAAAAGACAGTCGCGGCTACAATTAAATATCTGAAATCATATAATCTTGTAATTATAGGTATCAATAATACAATACCTTCACCGGCACGCAATTTTGGCATTTCTGATGAAGCAATAGGCCTCGTCGATTCATTGTTGGTTTCAAAATCATGTATCCTGAATTTATTTACAATTCCATACAGTGTGAATCTTTTCAGGAATATTGACAAAGTAAAAGCGCTCGTTATTGCATACCAGGATAATGCCGATGCTTATGATGCTGTTGTGCAGATGATGTTTGGCGCTTCTTTAGCCTTTGGGCAGCTTCCAGTGAGTGTGAACAGCGTTTTCCCTTTGCATGCCGGGCTCACAACAAAAACATTGGACCGATTGAGTTATAATCCTTTTAACAATGAAGGAATTCATCCTGATGACCTGTCTGCTATTGATTCATTAGTGAAAATTGGATTAGATCAGAAAGCTTATCCAGGCTGCCAGGTGCTGATTGCCAGAAACGGAAATGTATTTTACAGGAAAGCATTTGGAAATACTGATTATATTAATAACCAGCTAGTTAAAAATGATGATCTCTACGATCTGGCAAGTGTAACCAAAGTAGCTGCAACCACTCTGGCTGTGATGAAGCTGTACGATGAAGGAAAAGTGAATCTTGATGAGCCGCTATCGAAAACCCTGAAATACCTTGAAAACAGCAATAAAAAGAAAATCACTATACGCGAAATAATGACTCACCAGGCCGGTTTGGTTCCGTGGATTCCTTTTTATCTGAAGACGCTAAAAAATGGCTATCCTGATAGTACACTATATAGAACAATAGAATCAGACAGATTTCCATACAGGGTAGCGGAAGGTATGTATTTACGGAAAGATTACCGGCAGGTAATTCTTGATTCGATTATTAATTCTCCTGTATCGGGGAAAAAAGAATACCGGTACAGTGATCTTGGTTTTATACTAATGCAACAGTTTGTTGAGCAGGTTACAGGAAAAAGTCTTGATGAATATATGAAAGAGCAGTTCTATAAACCACTTGGACTGAATACTCTTACTTTTCATCCACGTATTAAATTTGCATTAAACCGTATTATACCTACTGAAAATGATACGTTGTTCAGGCATCAGCTTGTATACGGAGATGTGCATGACCAGGCTGCTGCCATGATGGGTGGTGTTGCAGGACATGCAGGCTTATTCGGAACGTCAAACGATATGGCAGTAATATTACAGATGTTACTTCAGGATGGTTCGTATGGAGGCCGGCAGTACATTAAACCCCAAACTGTTGCGTTATTTACAAAAAGACAGTTCAAAGGCAACCGTCGGGGACTGGGATTTGATAAACCACAGCTTTTTCCATCTGAACCTGGTCCTGCTTGCGAAGAAGCTTCAGCGAACAGTTTTGGGCATACTGGATTTACAGGTACTTACATTTGGGCTGATCCGGATAATGAATTGCTTATTGTTTTCCTGTCGAACCGGGTAAATCCGGATACCGAGCCTAACAAACTGGTGCAGTTAGGAATACGGACAAACATTCAGCAGGAACTATACCGGGCATTGAACCGGAGTCTGAAGCCTGGGCAACAATTAAAGCGGAAACCTGTTAATAGTACAGAGTAGGCAATGAAAGATATCAGCAATTTATTTCAATACTTCGCACTAATATGATTTTCAACCGGCACTGTTTTTAATGAAATAAACTGGAATTGAAATTTTGACAACCCAAAAATTATAGTACCTTTGCGCCATATTATTCACTGCGGATGTGGCGTAATTGGTAGCCGCGCCAGACTTAGGATCTGGTGTCGAGAGACGTATGGGTTCGAGTCCCTTCATCCGCACAAATGAGTTTAAAGCTGCCGAATGGCAGCTTTTTGCATTATAAGCTTAAGGGTAAAAAAGATGAATCTGTAAACCCAGACTTTATAGCATAGGTGAACACTTCAAATATCTTATTTGATTAAGTCAACGTTTTTGATTACTTTTGAAATGAGCATGTTAATGCATATGATTGACTAAAAGTGAATAATTTTTAATTATTAAAATCGTAATTCAACATGAAATCAGTAAATGCATTCCTGGAATTAGAAATCCTTCACATCGGGAAATATATTATTCGCGTTGACATGGTAATTGCCGTTCTGCTTATTTTCCTGATTACCAAACTGATAATTTGGGTAATAAGGCGTCTCTTTTTTCGGAAACGAAAGATTGCCGGCCCTGAATATGGTGATCTTTATGCATTATACCAGATAATTAAATATGTGATATGGATTATATCAATCGGATTAATGCTTGATGCTATTGATGTAAAAGTCACTGTATTACTTGCCGGTTCAGCTGCTTTGTTAGTAGGTGTGGGCTTAGGGTTACAGCAAACTTTTAACGATGTAGTATCCGGGATTATACTTTTATCTGAACGATCCATTAAAATTGGTGATATTCTCGAGATGGACGGCGATATTGTTAAAATCCAGAAAATAGGGTTGCGTACTTCCATGGGGTTAAACAGGGACGAAATTTCAATTATTATTCCCAATTCATTGATTACCACCAGCAAAGTAATTAACTGGAGTCATCAATCGATGAAAACCCGTTTTAAAATTAATGTTGGCGTAGCATATGAAAGCGATGTGGAACTCGTTTCAAAAATTCTTATTGAGAGTGCATTTGAACACCCTGATATTTCAGACAAAAAACTTATTGAAGCCAGACTGTTGAATTTTGGAAACTCTTCGCTGGATTTTCAGCTCTTATTTTTCAGCGACAATATTTTCAGGATCGAAAAAGTTAAAGGCGAAATCAGACGAATTATTAATCGTAAATTCCATGAAAATAAAATTACTATTCCTTTTCCACAGATGGATCTGCATATGAAGGAAACAAAACAAATAATGATCAATGAAGAGTAAATACGGATTGCTTTCATACAACTCCGGCTGTTAAATACAGATTAAGTCCTGCTGCGCTTTCCAATCTGACATTATTTATTGTGTTTCGTAAAATAAATCATTAAAAATATTACCTTTGCAGACTTATTTATCGTTCAGTTGTAAGGATAATAAGTATCAGAAAATCAATTTAATACAGAATATTCAAACTCATTTTTTTTATTACAATGGAAATTACCAGGGAAAATACCGGCGAATTAACCGCTACTGTTAAAATGGTGATCAGCCCTGCTGACCATCAGGAAAGTGTAAATAAGATTTTAAAGGATTATCAGCGCAAAGCCAATGTTCCTGGTTTTCGTCCGGGTCATGTACCTTTCGGAATGATAAAGAAACTTTACGGAGGAGCCGTATTTGCTGATGAAGTTAATAAGTTGGTATCTGACAAGTTACACCAATATATACAAGATGAAAAACTCGATATACTGGGACAGCCATTGCCTAATACTTCACTCACTCCTGAATTCGACTGGAAAGAAGGACAGGATATAGAATTCTTTTTCGACCTGGGAATGACACCTGCATTTGATTTTGTGCTCGATGAAAATATTGCCGTTGACTACAACGTTATTAAAATTGATGATACAATGGTCGACAAATACGTGGACGATATGCGCCAGCGTTTCGGAACCTTAACAAATCCTGAAGTAGCAGGTGAAAAAGATGTTCTCACAGGTGATTTTGTTCAGCTCGATGCTGATGGCAATGACTTTGAAAACGGCATTACTCACTCATCAAAGGTTACAATTGACCTGATTTCAGATACTGATGTCAAAAATAAACTTATAGGAGCCAAGGTGGGCGATGTTGTCATTTTTCACCCGCTCAGTGCAACAGGTAATGCTGTTGAAGCTTCTGCAATGCTTGGGATTACAAAGGAACAAGTTGAAGAGATAGTTTCTGATTTCAGGTTTACTATTAACGAAATCAGCACTATGAGCCCTGCTGAAATGAACGAAGAGTTTTTTGAAAAAGTGTTCCCGGAAGCCGGAATTAAAACAGAAGAAGAATTTAGGAACCAGGTTCGCAACGAATCGGAAAAGGCTTTTGTAGCTGACAGTGATCATCTGTTTGCGCACTCTATGCAGGAAAAGTTGGTTGAAACTGTTTCAATTTCCCTCCCTGATGAATTTATGAAACGCTGGCTTACTGAAAGCAACGAAGGTAAAATTACTACCGAAGAGATCGAACGCGATTATCATAAATATGTTGAGGGCATGAAATGGCAGTTGATCGAAAATAAGATTATAAAAGATGCCGGTATCGAAGTAGGTGACCAGGAAATTAAAGATTATGTTAAAGATTATTACCTGCAAGGGTGGCGTACATTACAGCTGACCGACGATCTGCTCGACAGGCTCGAAACAATTGCTGATTCATTTATTAAAGATAAACCTAACGAGGTACGCCGGATTGTCGATTCTTTATATGGACAACGGGTTTCAGCTTATGTTAAATCGAAAGTCAAACTCATCGAAAAAGAAATCAGTTACGATGAATTTATTAAATTAGATGCCGAAAAACACTAAGAATATATGAACATGCAAAACGAATTTCGCAAATATGCCGTTCATCACCGCGGCATCAGTAGCACCTCACTTAACAGGTATGCTGCTGTTTCACAGGGTTATATATCACCAACCATTATCGAGGAGCGCCAGCTGAATATCGCAACTATGGATGTTTTCTCCCGTTTGATGATGGACCGTATCATTTTCCTTGGAGTGCCAATTGATGATTATGTTGCCAACATTATTCAGGCACAGTTGCTTTTTCTCGAATCAGTAGATTCAAAACGTGATATCCAGATCTACCTCAATACACCCGGAGGTTCGGTTTACGCTGGTCTTGGTATTTACGATACCATGCAATACATTGCTCCTGATGTAGCTACCATTTGTACCGGTATGGCTGCCTCAATGGGCGCTGTATTACTTTGTGCAGGCGAAAAAGGAAAACGTACTGCTTTGAGGCATTCACGTATTCTTATTCATCAACCCATGGGAGGAGCTGAAGGTCAGGCCTCAGATATTGAAATAACCACACGTGAAATTCTGAAATTAAAAAAGGAATTGTACGATATCATTGCATCACACAGTGGACAAACTTTCAAGAAGATTGAAAAGGATTCGGACCGTGATTACTGAATGACCGCCGAAGAAGCCAAAACATACGGAATGATTGATGAGTTGCTGGTTAGAGAGGTAAAGAAATAAAACAGAGCTTAATCAGCCTGAATGAATCCGGCAGAAGTAGAAGAAATTCTGCCTTTGCCGGAATTTTTTGTAACTTTACACTTCAAAGGCTATTAACCTGTATTAGTCTTTTAAGTAGTCCTGGTTTGTTCCGGTTTGGATCATTCAAAGGGATTTTATAATTTTAAAGAATATGACAAAGAAAGAAGAACGTTGCTCCTTTTGCGGACGACCTAAGCGTGATACAAACATCCTGATAGCCGGACTCGAAGCCCACATCTGCGATTATTGCATTGATCAGGCAAAAGAAATCATGCGCGAAGAGGTAAAGCATACCAAACAAACCGATAGCAAGTTAATTGATACCCCTAAGCCACAGGAGATTAAAGCCTATCTTGATAAATACGTAATTGGCCAGGATGATTCGAAACGTGTGCTGGCAGTAGCTGTTTATAATCATTTCAAGCGTATTAATCAACCACCGGCCATGACCAAGGATGATGTTGAAATTGATAAATCGAACATTATTCTTGTGGGTGAAACAGGAACAGGTAAGACATTGTTAGCCCGTACTATCGCAAAATTGCTACAGGTTCCTTTCTGCATTGCCGATGCAACTGTTTTAACTGAAGCCGGTTATGTTGGCGAAGATGTTGAAAGTATACTTAGTCGCTTGCTTCAGGCTGCCGATTATAATGTTGCAGCTGCTGAAAAAGGGATTGTTTTTATTGATGAGATTGATAAAATCTCACGTAAAAGTGATAATCCTTCCATTACACGCGATGTTTCCGGTGAAGGTGTTCAGCAGGCTTTGCTCAAATTACTCGAAGGTGCCGAAGTAAATGTTCCACCGCAAGGTGGACGTAAGCATCCCGAACAGAAAATGATACTTGTTAATACCCGGAATATTCTTTTTATCTCGGGAGGTGCATTTGACGGCATCGATAAAAAAATTGCCGCCCGTATGCAAACCAATATTATCGGGTATTCCAATGACCGAGAAAAAGATGTTATTGATCGCCATAATCTTTTACAATATGTTGCGCCACAAGACCTGAAAAGTTTCGGACTGATACCTGAATTGGTTGGTCGGTTTCCGGTAGTAACTTATCTTAATCCGCTCAGTCGCGAAGTGCTTATTCGCATACTTACTGAACCACAAAATGCTTTAATAAAGCAATTTGTTCGCTTATTTGAGATGGATAATGTTAAATTGTCCTTTACTAATGATGTATATGAATACATAGTTGATAAAGCCATTGAATTTAAAACTGGTGCAAGAGGCTTGCGTTCTATACTCGAAGCTATACTTACCGATGCTATGTTCGATATTCCATCGCAAACGAAACATTCCGATTTAATTATCGACCGGGCTTATGCTTCTGATAAACTTGGAAAAACGAATCTTGCCAGACTTAAAGTGGCTTAATTATTCTTCCATATTGGTTAGATCAGAATATTCTTTTTTGGTAATCCAATAAAAATGCCTTTTAGATTGTTATTATAGTGGCATGCTTATTGAATCATTTCAAAAAAAACTTTACCATGAAGTTCATTTTGGTTAGTTTACTGGCACTGGTACCATTGCTTATTTCTGCTCAAGGCATTATCAATCCACATGATAGTGCAGGTTATCATTGTGCAGGTATCGTAGTTGATGGTGATACCATTGCGGTTATGAACCTTGACGAAGTTTATATCTGGGGTAATAAGCTATTCCGGAATTCTGCCGAATCCCGGCAATGGGAACGACTGGTGCGAAATGTAAAAAGGGCATATCCTTATGCCAAACTGGCTGGTATTAAGTTTAATGAGTACAACCAGAAAATAATAAACGTTAAAAGCGAAAAAGTTCAGAAAGAAATGATGAAGCAGGCTGAGAATGAAATTCAGGCTCAGTTTGGTAATGAATTAAAGGATTTAACTATTACCCAGGGGAAGATCTTGTTGAAATTGATTGACAGGCAAACAAATAATTGCTCTTACGACATTGTTAAAGATTTCAGGGGGAATTTCAGAGCATTTTTCTACCAGGGATTTGCACGCTTGTTTGGTTACAACCTGAAAGTTAAATACGATCCTCTGGGTGCTGATGCTGATATTGAGCGAATTGTTCTCATGATTGAGAACGGAAGCATCTGATAAAGAATCCTTTGTTATCTGAAACTCTTGTCAATTTCAAAAATGCAAAGTCTATCTCTTTCTTATTTTTGATATTTCAATCCAGTTATAATCTATACAGCCATCGGTTTTCAGTTTCCAGTTCAACTCAACATTTAAAGGTAGTTGATTGTTATCAAATGTAAAATTGTCAGGTAAAGTTGCTTTATCAAAATTGTATTGCGTGCCGTCGATATCAATAAAATATCCTCCGCAACACGGACACATTCGCATATCCGCGCCTGTGATGGTGCCAGCGCTTTGAAATTTCTCTTTTTCACAACTAAAAATCAGTATTGTTGAAATAAGTATAAGATAAACTGTGGTTTTCATAAAGTTACATTACTTAAGCTGGATTTTTAATCACTTCACCATCTTTCACTTCATTCGTCAATTCCCGGATTGTCCATCTCTCAGGTCTTCTGCCTATAAAGTCAATCCCATTCTCCGTTATCTGAACCTCAGGTCTTATTGCCCGCTCCCCCTTATAACGGTGAGCAATGTATAAGCCATAATTTTTATATCCATAGCCAGCGACATATTTTCGAGGTAAAGAATATCATATTTCAGGCGCTCAATCATCTGATCCACATTTTCGGCATAGCCATATTTAACTTGTCCCCATGAAGTGATACCAGGTTTTACTTTTAATAATAGTCTGTAGTGCGGGGCACGTTCTGCAATCTGATCAATAAAAAACTGTCGTTCCGGCCGTGGTCCTACCAACGACATATCACCTTTCAGTACCGAATAGAACTGTGGGATTTCGTCGAGGCGGGTTTTACGCATAAATTTTCCGAAAGGGGTTACCCGGGGATCATCCTTCGATGATAGTAAAGGAGTGCCATTCTCAGCCCCAACGTGCATTGAACGGAATTTTGGCATCATAAATTCTTTCCCGTTTATCCCTACACGTTCCTGGAAATAAAATGCCGGACCTTTTGAAGAGAGTTTAACCCCAATAATACACGAAAAATAAATAGGCGATAATATTATCATTGCTATTGCCGACAGCACTATATCTAGAAATCTTTTCAGATTGAACTGCCATGGAGGCATAAAGTCGAAGGAGACCTGGATAAGCGGTGTTTGATAAATTGATGTGGTCTTTACTGTTCCGAGAAGAAAATCCTGCATATCGGGTATCACTTTAATGAGTACGTTCGAATCTTCTATTTCCGAAATGATTTGTTCAATAGTATCATGCTCCGAACGTTCGGTTGCAATGATAACCTCTTCAATATTCATTTCAGTAATCAGATGTCGAAGGTTGGAAAAATGTCCAAGATTGGGTATGAATTCTTCAAGTTTATACCTTGGATATTCAATAGCATGTACAAATCCGACAAATTTGTTAAAAGCAGCCTTGGGCTGACCTTCAATTTCGTTAAAGATAGAAATAGCATTGCCGTTGCTGCCTACTATTATAGTGTTAAATCCGATAACCCGACGTCTTAATTTATCTAGGTTACGCGAAGTGAGTATGAGCCTGAAAGTCACCGTTATCAGGAAATGCAACAGGAAAAGTGTTATAAATAAAATGTAATAATTTTTGTAGGATCGGATTATATCATCGAGAATTAAAGCAAAGAATATAATGATTACTCCGATAATAGATATGAGTAAGGTTTGACCCAGTTCACTCATACGTGCTTTGCGGTAAATATTGTGGTAGGAGCCCGATATGGCATATAGAATAAGCCAGAAAACCGGAATTACTATTATACCGACATAAAATTTATTATCATTAAGTACAATCTGCAACGTATCATTCATTGAATGCAATTCAGCTGACTTGCGGAGGAAGAAAAATATACTCCATGCAATAGTAGCTGAAAGCAGATCGGCAATAACGAATTTGGTTGTTTGTACTTTTTTATTCATTATTAATTAATTAACCATCAGAATGTTTGAGTTTAGTTGGTTGAGTAATATTTCAAAAGGTAGTGATTATTATCAGTTTTTTCTAACTATTTATATTTACTTGTTTAAGAATCAAGTTGCGGAATAAAATTATTTAAACCATATTCTACTTTTTCGAGTATCTGGTGAGCTACTTTTAATGCGAGGTAACCATCTTTAATAGTAACAGTTGGAGTAGTATTTTTAATGATGGCATTGGCAAAACTTGATAACTCGGATTGAATGGCATTGGTATGCAGAATTTCAGGTCTTTCAAAATGTATCTGTTTTGCTTCTTTACCGTTTCCCGGATCCCAAATAGGAACAAATGGATTTGTATTCCCGGGATCAATACTTTTTAAAAACGCTACTTCAGTCTTTTTATTCAAAAAATCAACTGAAATATATGCGTCTCGTTTAAAAAATCTGGCTTTTCGCATAGGGCTCAATGAAATACGACTGGCAGTAAGATTAGCTACGCACCCATTATCAAATTCAAGCCTGGCATTCACAATATCGGGTGTATTGGTTATAACAGGAACACCACTTGCACTAATTTTTCTCAAATTGGAATGTACTGTATGAAGCACAATGTCAATATCATGAATCATCAGATCAAGGATAACAGGTACATCAGTGCCTCGCGGATTGAAATTTGCAAGCCTGTGCACTTCAATAAACATAGGATTATCAATGAACGGTAATGCTGCAATCATGGCCGGATTGTATCTCTCGACATGTCCAACCTGAACTTTAACATTTGCCTCTTTGGCAATTTCAATCAGTTTTAGTGCTTCCTCCGGTGATGCAACAATCGGCTTTTCAATAAATACATGTTTAAATTGTTGTAAGGCATGGGCTGCATGTTCAAAATGAGCAATTGTAGGAGTTACAATATCAACTACATCCACTTCATTTATCAGTTCGTTAATTGAATCAAAACTCTTGATTCCGAATTCTTTAGCTACATCTTTAGCATTTGATTCATCTGTATCAAAAAAGCCTGCAAGTTCAAACTCAGGAATTTCGTTGATACATTTAATGTGAATTTTACCCAGGTGGCCGGCTCCAATTACTCCAATTTTTAGCATAGTTTAAATTTTGTGCAAAAGTAGAGAAAAGCCACCCGTAAATAATGATAACTTTCAATTGTTATAAAGAAATTGACAATCTAAAGGGCTTCAGGTTTGTGAAATGGTTGTATGAGATCTGTATAAAAGTGTTTTTTTTATTTTATTTTTGTCCGGTCATGAGATTGAATAATGTTTGAAAAAATCTTTTACTTAATGGATCTAAATTGCTTAGGATATTGACAATTTATTACTTTTGCCGCACCTGAATAATTTGCTAAAAAATATATCAGTGATTTACTAAGCGTCATAAAATAATAGATCTGGCTAATAAAACATATCAATTCATACTAACACTAATTAAATGAAAAATACTGCGTTTACCCAAATCCATGAAGCCATGGGCGCAAAAATGCTCCCTTTTGCCGGTTTCAATATGCCGATTCAATTTTCGGGAATTAATGATGAGCATGAAACCGTGCGTACTAAACTTGGAATTTTTGATGTTTCGCATATGGGCGAAATATGGGTAAAAGGGCCCAATGCATTGGCTTTTGTCCAGTACGTAACCTCAAATGATGCATCAGTGCTTCAGGATGGGAAAGTTCAGTATTCGTGTTTGCCAAATGGCAAAGGCGGAATTGTGGATGATTTACTGGTGTATCGTGTTGATGCTGAGACATACTTGCTGGTTGTAAATGCTTCCAACGTTGAAAAAGATTGGAACTGGATGAAAAGCCAGAATAAAGCTGGTGCCGAATTGTATAATGCATCCGACGAAATAGCCCAGCTTGCAGTCCAGGGACCTTTGGCATTAAAAGCAATGCAGAAGCTTACAACGACCAATGTTACTGATATGGAGTATTACACTTTTAAAAAGCTTGATTTTGCAGGTGTTAAAGATGTGATATTTGCCACAACCGGATATACGGGTTCAGGCGGATGTGAAATTTATATGGCTAACGAAGATGCAGTTACAATTTTTAATGCTGTTATGGAAGCTGGTGCTGAATTTGGAATCAAACCTATAGGGCTTGCTGCCCGCGATACGCTTCGTCTCGAAATGGGTTACTGCCTGTATGGCAATGATATAGATGATACAACATCACCCATTGAAGCGGGCCTTGGCTGGATTACCAAATTTACCGACGCAAAAGATTTTATTAATAAAGATATCTTCCTTAAACAAAAAACTGAAGGAACTTCACGCCGGCTGGTCGGTTTTGAAATGATTGACAGAGGCGTTCCCCGGCATGGTTATGAAATAGAAGATGTTGAAGGAAATAAAATTGGTGTTGTAACCAGCGGTACTATGGGACCATCCGTTAAAAAAGGGATAGGGATGGCTTATGTTCCCAAGGCATTTATGAAAGCTGGAAGTGAAATCTATATCAGCATTCGCGATAAAGCGCTTAAAGCAGAAGTGGTTAAAATGCCTTTTTACAAAGCCTAAGATAAAAATCTTTAAAATAATAAGCTGAAATACGTAGCATGATGTAAATTTGTGTTACGTATTTTTTTAAAGATTTTTATTATGAAAAGTATTGAAGTTATATTGACGCCATCATTATTTAAATACAAGACAACTGTAGATGATTACATGGTTGTGGTTGTTGATGTATTACGCGCCACCACTGCCTTTTGTGCCGCTTTCGATAGCGGGGCTAAAACAGTGATCCCGGTTTCGGGTCTGGATGAATTGAGGGAATATAAAGTTAAGGGTTTCCTGGTTGCAGCCGAGCGTAACGGCAAAAAAGTTGATTTTGCTGATTTTGGCAATTCACCAAGCGCATTTTCGGAAATTGATTTAGCCGACATTGATCTTGCCTATTCAACCACGAATGGGACGCAAGCCATCGAAAAAGCTAAAAAATCGGAGAAAATATGTGCTGCGGCATTTGTAAATTTGGATGCTGCCAGTGAGTGGCTTTTCAGCCAGCATATGAACATTATAGTTCTGTGTTCGGGCTGGAAAAATACAGTCAGCCTTGAAGATACTCTTTGTGCAGGCGCACTGGTTGAATTGCTGGAGCTTTCGGGTTTGTATTCTCACATTTGTGACTCATCAACCGCTGCCCTTGCTCTGTGGAAATCGTCAAAGAATGATCTTAAGGAAGTCGTTAAGAAAGCAAATCATTACCAGCGACTTATCAAACTCAAACAACTTGACGATCTGAAGCACTGTTTCCGCCTGAACAGCTCCAAGGTAGTGCCGGTTTGGAACGGGAAAGAATTTTTAAATTACAATGCCTGATTATATTACAAAGTGTATTGAATTGTATTATAGCATTTAAAGGATGAGGAGTGAATATTCTGAATAAAAGACCAGATGCCAAATTTAAAACCACTAGAAAATTAGTTCTGGAAGAGATCAGTTTTAGTAGAGTTAATTTGTTGTGCAATAATTCATTAGATTTGTTTTAAACTAAATTATGAATTTTCGTATTCCAGCAGAATTAACCTTTGTAACAGAACACAAAATAACTGAACTTTGCGTCCGCAATCCAATTAATTTACCTTGAGCAAACTCCGGTCGCTATTTTATCAGAATGATGCCTATGCCGTTTGGCGAATAGATGGATTCCGGCGTTTTATTGCGGGTCGTTTTTTTCTCACATTTGCCATACAGATGCAGAGTGTAATTGTTGGCTGGCAGGTTTACGATCTCACTCATGATCCTTTTTCTCTGGGTCTCATTGGTCTATCGGAAGCCATTCCTTTCCTTATTGTTGCATTGTTTGCCGGTCATGTGGCTGATATAATCAACAGGAAAACAATCATTGCCATAACATCAACAGTTTATGTTGTTTGTGCAGCTGTTTTGCTCTATATGAGTTTCATTATGCCTGCATTATACCTTACTGACGGAGTATTGCCTTTATATCTGGTGATTTCGGTTACCGGACTTGCAAGGGCATTCTTTTACCCGGCTCAATCGGCTTATATGGCACAAATTGTACCGCGCAGCCTGTATGCCAATTCATCCACATGGAACAGTACTATATGGCATATTGCCGCTGTATCGGGTCCGGCGGCCGGTGGTTTGATATATGGATTTGCCGGAATCCATACAGCATTTATTTGTGTTGTTTTCTTTTCTGCTTTAAGTCTGGCATTCTTTTATACTTCCAAATCCGTTCCACTTCCTCCGCGCAAAGCGGGCGAAGGAATATTTACCAGCTTATCGACCGGAGTCCGTTTTGTGTTTGGTCACCAGGTTTTATTAGGTGCACTGGCACTCGATATGTTTGCGGTTTTGTTCGGAGGTGCGGTTGCCTTGCTCCCTGTTTTTGCTTCCGAAGTGCTGCATACTGGTCCGCAGGGACTGGGCTTTCTTCGTGCGGCTCCTGCGTTTGGTGCTGTGCTGATGGCTATGATCCTGGCATATTACCCGCCGGTGCACCGATCAGGGATCAAATTACTTTGGGCTGTGGGTGGGTTTGGCGCCTGTATCATATTTTTTGCCCTATCGCGTAATTTTATTCTTTCGCTGGCCATACTTGCGTTGAGCGGGATGTTCGATAACGTTAGCGTCATAATCCGGGGAACAATTCTTCAGATGTATACGCCCGATGAAATGCGGGGGCGTGTTGCATCAGTAAACAGTCTTTTTGTAGGGTCTTCCAACGAACTAGGCTCTTTTGAGTCAGGTTTGGCAGCAAAACTGATGAGGCTTATTCCATCTGTTGTTTTCGGCGGAGGGATGACCGTTATGATCGTGCTGGCAACTGCAGGATTTGCTCCTAAACTAAGGAAAATGGAGATTAAAGGGTTGAAATAGGAGGGAAGGTATGAATTCGGCAATTCGACTATGGTTTAATGTGATAATGTGATAATTCGGCAATTTGACGATGGTTTAATCTGACAATTCGGCAATTTGGCAATTGGACAAAGCTAAAATGCTAAAAGCTCAGATAACAAAATGAAATGAAAAATGAATATTGAATTGAAAGAATACACTATCAATTATATCGCTTGCCAAAGTGAAAGCTGAGGTAGCCGGTAATAAATCCCAGGTTAGGCTCTTTAAAAGCCATAATAGGAACGCGCTGGGGGAAAATATCTATTGCCGCTCCAATCTCTATTGCTTTTATCCGGTCATTTGCGGAGCTGAATTCGAAATTAAAACCTCCTTTAAAATAGAGTCCTGGATATATTTTGATTTTATCGAAGCCACTCAGTATCGGGCCACGGCCATAAATGTCGCATAAGCAGTTTGGGTTCGCACCGATATACGGGAAATGTTTTTCCGGATCGTACCTTTCGAGACTGGTTCTGTCAAGTATTACCTGGTTATCCACAACATAATAATAGGCAATATACAGATAACTGGGTTTAGCCAACCCTAGGTCCAGTCCTCCATAATAAAAAGCTCTTACTTCGACACCTCCCCAATATGGTTTTCGGTTAAGCAGGTGTTGCCTGCCTATACCGGCACGAACAATATACAGACTGTTTAATTTGCCATAAAAATAGCTGCGGGGATTGGCGAAATTTTCGTTATAACGTCTTACCTGGTTAGGCGCCCGCATCTCGAGGAGATCGAATTCGAACATGCGGTTTTTAAAATATGTTTTGTTTGTACCAAAGCGAAAACCAACTCCATAACCCAGGGTGTGCAACATTATATTCCCTGATTTTTCTTTACGAAGCAAAATGCCCATATCAACAGTGTCGGCTTCTGCAAAATCCTGAGCCTGAACTATTAACGGTGCTATAAGTGCAAATGAGATAAGTATAAGTGTGAAAAAAAACCGCATAGTTGGAGCTTTTCTATAATAAACAACTAAATGACGGTTTGGTTTCATTTTGTCGGATGAACAATTTATACCAGAAACCGGATGTGCTATTTTGTTTCAACACGATAATCTTTGTATTCTCCGTATGCAGCGCATTTTTCGGATGAGCCACAGGAAGAGAGCAGAATCGTGAGAATTACAATAGTTGCCAGAAGTGCTGCTAATTTCTTCATATGATAAAGGTAGTAATTTCTATGTACAAAAACGTTTCTGTTTACAAAAGTATTCAGAAATTGCTTTAGTATAACACTCAAACTTCATATTTATTGTGTTTTTATTAATGACTGTTTATTAAATTAGTAATACGGAAGCTTGGAATCCTGATTTTAATCAAGTCCGAATGAACGTATATAAATAATGCAGGTTTTATTGTTCCTTGACTTTGGTGAATTCTGCTTCTGACACAACAGATCCCTGGCTTACCAAAGAGATCTTTATTCGTTCAGGACTGATTATAACTAATTTGGCCTGACTATCACCTGCTTTCGGATTACCATAAATTATCAGATTGTTTTCTTCCGATAATGGGTCATAACTATATTTTGTTATTGTTGAATCATTTTCCAACAGACGTTCTCCATTCATTCTCAGGTAATAAACTCCGCCACTGGTAAATTCAATTGCAGCATTAGGATTAGTTGTATTCTGCCAGATTCCGGTTATGGCTTTATTATTATCTTCCTTGTTTTGTTTGTTATTACACCCGGCAAGTATTGTGATTGCAATACCTAAGAATAGATAATTTAAATTTTTCATTTTCAATATTTACAATTAACACTAATAATCAAAAAACGGAAAAGGTTTGTTTATAGTATAATAGCAACTGCTCATTGTTGTTAATCTATAAAATTTAACAACCCTGCTACTTCGCAAATCCTTTCGCGCAGCTATAAAAACCTACAACTTTAACACGGCTCATCCTTTAGATTCAATTAAGCAAAGATGAATGCAGTACCAATAAACCGATCCTTAAAGTAGTTTAAAACCGTTGAGTGTATTTAGTCCACAGCTCTTCGCTAAGAAGCCAATATCTATTAACAGCTTTATTAGCAATGTCATTCGAATAGTTGGTTAAGTATTCTCTTGCCGCTTTAGGGTCTTTCTTATAAAGCGTTAATGCTTCGGCTTCAATTTTTGACTGATCAGCAAATGCTTTGTTTTCAATTTCTTTCCATACAACGTCAATATCCACAATCATATCCTGCCATCTGAATAATGCCAATTGAGATACAACCCTGTAGGACCACCATGCCGACTCTTTGTTATATTTGGATCTGGCATCAACCATATACGAATCAGGCATTGTAGCATTACCAATGTAGAAAGGTGTATGTGGTGTTGTGGCAGGATTATCATACCCAAACCAAACAACTCCGCCTATTTCATTTGGAAGCCAGCTTCTGGATTGAGTAACCTGAACATATGTAGCACGAATACAAGCTATTGTCCTCTCATTTTGTATTTTTAATAAATATTTAAGTTCAGTATTCATAAAAGCACTGGCAACAGGGCTTAAAACAGATTTCCCCTCTTTGTCTACAGCAAGCACCGTTCTACTCATATCATAAGGGGTGTTCTGATAATAATCGCGAAACAAATTCACTACATCCTGTGCTGAATATTTCTTTTCGGGTTTAACGGAAAGTGGGTAATTTTCGGCATTGGCATCAAGTTTTAACGATGGAGCAACCAGGCTTAACACCCGCCACTCTCTGCGGCGGCATCCCATACTATTTCTGTTTGCAAAAACATAGCAAAATTCAAATGGCTGCCCACTTTTTGAACTCCATAGTCCTAGCTCTTCAGCTCTTGAAAAAATGTTCGCACTAGCCATATAATTTTCTTTGTCATTGAGATTCAGTGTTCTGATTCGACTTGCATTTGCATTCACACTGATATTGTCATCCGGAATTCTAACAGCTGCCCATACTGCCCCTACCTTTCCTTTACCGGGGCCTACTATCTCAAAATACCAGATTTCGTTAGGATCGGAAAATGTAAAACATTCACCGCCATCATTATATCCATATTTTTTCGTTAGCTCATCAATTACCTTAATAGCTTCACGTGCAGTTTTTGCTCTTTCGAGTGCCAGGCGATACAATTCAGGACAATCAATCTTACCTGAGTCGCTTTGCATAATGCTTTTGCCTGTAAAAGTAGATTCGCCAATAGCCAGCTGATGCTCGTTCATGATGGGATAAGCTGCATTCAAATAGGCATAAGTTTCAGCAACCTGCGGTATTTCAACCGTAACAGTTCTTCCTGGTTGATCATACATTGTGCTTACTTTTGGATCAAAATACACTTTTGCCATCGAGCCTTTTTTATGCTTCATATTCGGAACTATGTTTACCCATGTCCTATCTGTGCGGCTATCGCATGTATGAGAGGTAATTGTTGATCCATCAGCTGAAGCAAGTTTTCCAACCATGATCGAAGTGCAATTATCTTTTTCGGTTCCAAATTCAGGTTCTATTGTTTGAGCGAAGCATGTTTTAACCAAAGAAGTTGATAACAATAAGACAATTGCTAATTTAAACAAGGAGTTTAGGGGAAATGAAGTAGCCATATTTTTGATTTTTATTACTTGAAATGATTTATTTTTAAAAGCTGAAAGATAGAAAATAATGTTTAAATCATGCAAGGCTACATATAACTTTATTTATAAGCTTCACAGTCAATCACATATCAATCATTTTGCTTCATAAAAATAACTTTTTAATAATACTCTATAATTTCATACTCAAAATTTGACACTTCTAAGCAAACAAAATAGATTAAAAATATCAATTACACTATTTATAAAACAAATAAATCCCTCCATTTCTGGAAGGCTTTATTACACTTTATATTAAGTTGTAACCCCGTCAGGATTACCCGATAATCTCCCATTTGAATCTAAAAACACTGATCTTTTAAGAAGCTAATAACTTATTCCCAAAAACCAGGGTGCTTCTGCAGCTTTACGTTAGTTAACCTGATTTTCGATCAGTTTATTGTATTCCGCCATGTCAATTTTCTTGCCTTTAATTTTTGCTGGTACATCCAGTCGAGTGGTCAAAGGTTTGAGATCTATTTTATCGGCAGTAATAATAAGTGCACCATCGTTTATATTAACCTCCAGTATAATTCCGGGAAGGCCAGTAAAACATTCCGGCCCGGCACTTACAGTCATATCCAAAGCAAACCAAACAACATTTTTTTGTTTCCGAAGGGTATCGTCCAATGATGCGTTCATACAAATATGACCTGCAACTTCTTTCATTCATAATCTTCCATGCTGGCGGAACAATTGAATCGTGAATAAGATATGTTTTACTTAAAAGAGTAATCGCGTCATAAAGTGTGTTGTCCTTGAAATTGCGTTTCATAAAAAAGGATTCCTTGTGGTTACTCCAGTCTGCATTTCCGGGTTCAGCTTCTTCTTCCGAGTTCTACTATTTCGATTCGGAGGTATTAAAATGGAGAAGTGTATAAGTTTTCCATTAGAAACGGGTTTCCCACATATACATCATCCGGTCGCGCTGTTGCTTACCTATATAATCAACTGAGGTCATCATTTTAGCCCGGTTTTGGGTACGCAGTTATCGTATTGTCCTTCTGGCTTTTGAGCTCACAATTCATTACTTGCACAATCATGCCTATTTCATGAAAATATTACTTTGAAGGTAAGTTTTAATAGTCGGATTTAATAATTAAAATAACGGCGAAAAAATTGCAGAAATGCTATAAAAAGAAGAAAAATAAATTAAAATCGGTGTATTGGCAATTTTTACGCAAAAATTGCCCTGTATAATCTTAGAACTTCTTATCAGGTTGTTCAGAGTCAATTAATTATGAAAATTTATAACCAAACCGAAAACGCGGAATTTCCGGATGAATAAATTAACTTGCATATTAGCGAATTCATATTTTTTAGATGCAGAAAAATAATTTTTTATTTTTCTGCACAACTATGGATTTGGTGGAAAGAACCAGGAAGTATTTCGGTACTCTGCACCTTTGTATTCGTTTTATATTCAATTCTATAAATATTTCGGTGTTCTGCGGCTTTTCAATGAAAGTAGTTGTGAAAATCAGGTGCAGCGCACCGGAATAATTATAGCAGAGTAATACAGGATTCACCAATAGGCGCAGAGCACCGAAATAGGGATTTCCATTTATGAATGACAGATAAAAAATGTGTTTGCTTTTTGCTAGATGTCAAGAGTTCTGAATCTGTAAATTTAGTCACAGTTTGAAATCTTGCAGTAAGTTAAATGAAAAAGCAAAATTAAATTGCTTGCTTTTCAATCAAATGATATCATTAAAGCAAAACTCAGTCTAATAATGAAATCCAGACCTAAGCCTTTTAAAATTCTTATATTTTTATCAGCTTTATTTCAGATTTCCTTCTTTCTTAAGTGTGAAAGCAAAAGTTGATCCAACTCCTGGTGAACTCCTGACATTTATGGTTTGATCATGGGCTTCGATAATATGCTTGACAATGGCCAACCCAAGTCCTGAACCACCTTCGGCCCGTGAACGGTGCTTATCTACACGGTAAAAGCGTTCGAAGAGCCGCGAAATATGTTTCTCTTCAATGCCTGCACCGTTATCCGAAATTTCGATAAGGTAGTTTTCGTCCATATCATAAAAACTGATTTTTGTGCGCCCACCTGAAATCCCATATTTTATAGAATTCAGAATAAGATTGGTAAGTACTGTTCGTATCTTTTCCTTATCGGCATGAACAATCATGGTATTGTTATACTCGGCAGCAAATAGTAGTTTGATATTACGTTCCGTGGCTTTGGGCTCAAGAAATTCCATAACTTCTCTAACAAGCATAGTAATTGAGAAATTTGAAAATAAAGGAGTGGCTTCACCGGTTTCGAGGCGCGATATTATTTCCAGGTCTTCAACAATGGTGATCATTCGTTCGATATTCTTCTGTGATTTTTCCAGGAAATCGATGTTAATTTTTGGATCATGGATGCCGCCATCCATCAGGGTCAGTACAAATCCCTGAAGGTTAAAAAGCGGGGTTTTGAGTTCATGTGAAACATTTCCGAGGAATTCCCTACGGTACACTTCCATCTTTTTAAGTTCATCAATTTCTTCTTTCCGGTCGTTGGTCCAGTTTTCAACTTCTTCGTTTACTTTTCCGATAATATCGCCATGTATGCTGGTTATCTGATCTCTTTTATCGTCTTTACTTAACTTTTGTTTATGTATAGCCTTGTAAATCAATTTTATGCGATCATAAATGAATTTTTCGAGAGAATATCTTAATATCAGGTATTGAAACAGGATAAGAATTAAAAAAGTACCTGTAATCACTAACCAATAATGTTGATTAATAGCAATTACCTCAAACAAAATAAATATAACTGCCACCATCAGTGACAGCATTATTGCCAGGATAAGAGCTAATCGTTTTGGAGTGATTTCTGACATTCAAATTTGGATTTGTGATTTATGATATACGATTGACGATTGACGATTGACGATTTACGAGTTATTACTTACGATCAAAATCTTTTAACTTCCCCAATCGTACATCGTACTTCGTAAATCGTAATTTATTTATCGCGGATCAAACTTATACCCAACACCTTTGATAGTTTTAATATTGTCAATACCGGTTTTTTCACGAATCTTGCGGATATGAACATCAATAGTACGTTCGCCGACTATGACATCATCATCCCAAACCTGTGACATAATTTCATCACGAGTAAACACTTTATGTGGCCTGGAAGCGAGCAGATTAAGCAATTCGAACTCTTTTCGTGCTAGTTGTATTTCCTCGTTTTCACGGTAAACCATATAGTTTTCCTTGTTAATTTTCAGGTCGCCTGCTTCATAAACAGTTGAAGCTTCTTTAACTGACTTGTGCCTCCGCAGAAGGGAGTTAACTTTACTGATTAACACCGCCGGTTTAATGGGTTTGGTTATATAGTCGTCGCCGCCGGCATCAAGACTGAGTATCTGGGTAAAATCTTCGCTGCGGGCAGTAAAAAATACCACAAGCGTATTTTCCAGACCTGGCATTCGTTTTATTTCCCGACAGGTTTCAATGCCATCCATTTCGGGCATCATTACATCAAGTAAGATGAGATGAGGCGGGTTTTGCCTGGCTTTAACAATAGCATCGCGACCATTGTCGGAAGTGATAACATTGTAACCTTCTTTACGTAGGTTATAGCCGACAAAATCGAGTATATCGGCTTCGTCGTCAACTAAAAGCACTGTGAATTCTATGTTCTCCATATGAAATATTTTTCGTTACGGTCTATCTGTCGGCTTAAGCGGATTGTTTTTTTGCTTGCTTAATTTGCTGTGCTTTACAATGATGGCATCAAAGTAAAATACAAGCTCTTCAGCAACATTTGTGATGTGATCTCCTGCGCGCTCCAGTTTCCTGATAATTGAAAAAGCATCGAGCAGCATAGGAATATCATCCAGGTTTTCCTTGATCAGCTTACATATTATGGGTGTAATATCGTTATTTATTTTATCCAGTTTTTCGTCCATCCCGAAAAGGCCTTTCACCAGCTTGCGATCCCCTTTTTCGAATGATGCCAGTGATTGCTGCATCATAGATTGTGAAATGAAAAACATTTCGGGGATTCTGGTTTCACTTATCATATCAGCAGGCCATGGTTTGCCGGTATGTTCGGCACTCTTGGCAATAGAATTTGCATAATCGCCAATCCGCTCAAGGTTATAATTGATCTTAAGCACCGAAAGCAAAAACCGAAGATCAACAGCCACCGGATTCTGTAACATAATGATATTTTCACAATCCATATCAATTTTCAACTCAAATGCATCAACCAGTTTTTCGTTGGCCCGTACTTCATGTGCCAGGTCCATGTCACCATTAATAAGAGCAAGCCGGGCTTTTTCCATCTGGCTGGCAACAAGGTTCCACATTTGAATTAAATCGTCCTTGAGTTGTTCAAGATCTGTTTCGAGGTGACTCATTTTATTGTAGTTATTGGTTAATAGTTATTGGTTATTAGTATAAGCTCTTTCGAGGGTTATTCATTTTTCAGCCAATTTTCATTCTGATGTATTTAAGTTTTAAAGAACATGAAACTCTGAAACCTGAAACTTGAAATAGCTCTCAACCAAACCTGCCGGTAATATAATTCTGTGTTCGTTCATTAGTTGGATTAAGGAATATTTTCTTGGTGGCATCATGTTCTATCAATTCGCCGAGGTAGAAAAAGCCGGTGTAATCGCTGATTCTTCCGGCCTGCTGCAGGTTATGGGTTACAATAAGAATAGAAAATTCTTTTTTGAGTTCGAAAATGAGGTCTTCAATTTTTGCTGTCGAAATCGGATCAAGTGCCGAAGCAGGTTCATCCATCAGGATAAGGCGAGGCTGCACGGCGAGTGCACGGGCAATGCATAATCGCTGTTGCTGACCTCCGGAAATCGACATGGCTGACTTTTTCAGATTGTCTTTTACTTCGTCCCATAATGCAGCCTGCCGTAATGACTTTTCAACAGTTTCGTCCAGTATTTTACGGTTGTTAATGCCGTTAACCCTAAGCCCGTAAGCTACATTTTCATATATTGATTTAGGGAAAGGATTTGGTTTTTGGAAAACCATACCAATGCCTTTACGGATTTCATCAATCTTTGCTTCTTTCGAATAAATATTCTGACCATCAACCGTAATTAGCCCTTCGAGCCTGAAATTGCTGATCAGGTCGTTCATGCGGTTGAAAAGACGAAGAAATGTCGATTTACCACAACCAGACGGACCAATGAGAGCCGTTACGGTATTGGGTTCAAATGTCATGCTGATATCTTTCAGCGCTTGAAAATCGCCGTACCATACATTAATATTTTTTGCTTCTGCTTGTATCATTCTTGAAGTAACAGGTGTTAGGAGTTGGGGTTTAGGTGTTAGGGTTTTAATGTTTCAGGGTTTCACTGTTTCAGGGTTTCACTGTTTCAGCGGTCATTATTCATTATTTACTATTCATTATTCGTTTTCAGCCTAGTTCATTTTAACTTTTTTATTCAGGTATCGCCGGAGCAAACTTGCGGCACTGTTGATAATAAGCACAATCGAAATCAGCACAAATGCAGTTCCATAGGCCATTGGCCGGGTTTCTTCCATATTGGTTCCGCTTGTAGCAAGCACATACAAGTGATATGGCAATGCCATTACCTGGTCGGATAAACTGGTTGGCAGTTTCGGCAGGAAATAAGCTGCAACCGTAAACAGAATCGGGGCAGTTTCGCCCGAAACGCGGCCAATTGATAGAATAAGGCCGGTAATTATGTTAGGATATGCAACCGGGAGCACTACCCGCCGGATGGTCTGGATTTTTGTTGCACCAAGGGCATAGCTCCCCATACGAAGAGTATTATCAACGGATTTCAAAGCTTCTTCAGTAGTACGTATTACAACAGGTAGTGTGAGCAAACCAAGTGTCAGGGAACCGGCAATAATGGAATCACCGAATTTAAGGTAGTTTACAAACAAGGCCATACCAAACAGACCAAATACAATGGACGGAATGCCTGCAAGGTTATTTGTCATCATGCGGATAACACGTTTGAGCCAGCTATCGTGAAGGTACTCATTTGTATATATGCCAGAAAGCACGCCTATCGGAAAGGCAAAAATCATACTTCCCAAAACCAGGCAACCCGTTCCAACTATTGCCGGGAAAATTCCTCCTTTTGTCATTCCGTCTTTGGGCATAGCTGTAAGGAATTCCCAGTTTACAACATGTATTCCCCTGATGGCAATGAAACCAAGTATTGCGAAAAGGATTCCGACCACCATCAGGCTGATAAGCCCGAATATGGTAAATGCTATTTTCTGTATCAGTCTTTTCCTGGTCACTTTTCTATGTATTTTCTGTTGAGTTCAATTAATTACTCTATTTTCGTACAAACAATATCAACTGTATTATTACCAATTTTATTCTATTTTCCGTTATCTCAGGCCTTTTCTCTTCGTTGACCTGTGTTCTTTACAAATTCAACTGTAAAGTTTATAATAATGGTAAAGAGAAAAAGCACTATTCCCAGTGCAAACAATGCTTTGAAATGCATTCCGCCATAAGGTGCTTCACCGAGTTCAGCAGCAATTGTAGCAGGAATTGTCCGCGCAGGAACAAGGAACGAATGCGGGATATTTGAAGCATTACCGGTAACCATAAGTACAGCCATAGTTTCGCCAATAGCACGTCCGATACCCAGGATAATCGCAGTGGAAATCCCTGATTTAGCATAAGGAATAACTACTCTTACAAGCGTTTGCCAGCGGGTGGCTCCTAAAGCAAGACTGGCTTCCTTGAGTGCCTGTGGAGTAGTTCGCATCGAATCTTCGGTAATGGTAATAATTGTTGGCAATGCCATGATTCCCAGTACAATACTTCCTGCCAATACAGTTTCGCCTACAATAAGGTGAAACATTTGCTGAACCAGCGGAACAATTACAATAAGACCAAAAAATCCGAATACAACGGATGGTATTCCGGCAAGTAATTCAACTACAGGTTTTAGTAGATTCCTCAGGCGGATATCTGCTACTTCGGCCATGAAAATAGCAGTTGCAATTCCCAAAGGAATCGCAAATAAAAGTGCTCCAAGTGTAACCATAAGTGTCCCTATTATCATCGGCCATATCCCGTAGCTCGGAATAGGATCAGAAGTGGGGTACCACTGTTTGCCGAAAATAAAATCAGCAACGGTAATATCTTTTACTTTGATCTGGTGCCCGTTAAAACCTGGTGGCAGGCTCTTACTTGAAACATACATGATAGCTCCCGGGTGCGATACAATAAAATCATTCATTTTTTCAGGAAGAAATTCAAGGTTGGGACCAAGTTCGTCTTCGGCATAATAGCTGGTAATATCATTGGTGGTAAAAAGGATTATACTATCGTTGGCTCCTCCCACTTTCGACCAGTTGGTAATATCCTGGTTAAAAATTGCCTTTATCTGTCTGGCATTAAGCTCCTTAACTGGGTTTTGTTTGCTAACGGTAATGACAAAATTCTTTTCGAGGGGTGAACTGTTAAACAGCCCTATTCCTTCCTTGAACAGGAAGACTATTATTAAAATGACAGTCAGGCTTGTAATAGTGCTGCTCGAAAAAAGCACGCCTTCAATAAACTTCTCAAGTATTTTTCTAAATTTCTTCATGAAGATTTTTATAGGCTCTCCGGTATATCAATCCAGGTTTCTGAAATTCAAAAACATAAAGTAAAGGTTTTGAAATAACAAATGTATTGATATTGTTTTGATTTTAATTGAATTATACAACGTTGAAATGCTTCAACCTGTTAAAGTATAAAATCTTTATTACCAGGTTATTCTTCAATGAATGAGAAGGAAGGAACACGAACTTTCGAGTGTTACCTTCCCTTTCATCCTTCAAATTATTTGGTTTAACCAGAAACCATTACTTTATTGGCACATAACCTTCGGTGAGTACTATTTTCTGGCCTTCTGCTGATAAGATAAAGTTCACATAAGGACTGATTAATTTTTCTGTTGTTTTAAGATAGTAATAGAACAGAGGACGTGTGACAGGGTAGGTTTTGTTCTTGGCATTTGCAATGCTTGGAGCAATATAGGTTTTGCCTTTGTCATATGAAACATGGATTGCCTTGACTGATTTCTCTACATAGGCGAGGCCAACGTAACCAATCGCTCCTTTTGTCTGGCTGACTGACTGAATGATAGCTCCTGTTGCAGGCATTAACAAAGCTGAGGGAGCATAGTTCTTTTTATTCATTACATGTTCTTTAACAAACTCATACGTTCCTGAACTGGTCTCACGCGAGTAAACAACCATTTTCATATCATCACCGCCAACTTCTTTCCAGTTTGTAATTTTACCGGTAAATATACCTTCGAGCTGTTCGCGGGTAAGTTTACTCACTTTATTTGACGGATTCACAACAAAAGCAATAGCATCATACGCAATAACCGTTTCCTTGAACGCTTTGCCGGCATCGTTAAGTTTCATTTTTTCATCCAGTTTCAGGCTTCTTGAAGCCTGAGCTATATCGGTTGTGCCGCTTTGCAAGGCAGAAATACCTACGCCTGAGCCGCCGCCTGTCACCATAATAGAGGTGTTGGGGTTTTTCTTCATATACACTTCAGCTTCTTTTTGTGTAAGTGGAAGCACTGTGTCGCTACCTTTAATTTTAAAACTTACCTTTTGCGCCTGGAGGTAAGGTGCCATCATAGCGATTAATGCAATCAGAATTATTTTTTTCATTGTTTTTATTTTTTTACAAAGTAAGATGTATGATGTTTTGTGAGTATTAAGTCAATATTAAGTAATTGTTAACAACATTATTAGAATTTATATTGAATGCGTAAAGTTAAAACATTGTCTTTCAGATCTTTGGAAGTATCCAGAGTTCTGTTCAGTCCAACAGGAGAAAGACCGGTGTGTTCATTCTTAACAATTTCGTAATATGCGGTGAGCTTAACATTTGTATTGAAACGGTAAACCCAGCCAAAACCTATGGTATTGAATTTTATATCGGCAATGCCAAGAGCAGTATTATTGCCGGCACTCGATTTTGATACAATATCGGTTCCTGAAACCTTAGTGTTTGGATCAAGCCAATCATATTTTAGGACCAACTGGTTTTTTGTCTGGCCAATAGTCTGGATGAAATATATGTAACCACCACTTATATTCCTGACATATGTATCATAATTCAGGAGTGCTCCCTGAGCCACACTTGCATTTGCGATTTTTGCTCCTGGCTGTTTTCCGGTAATATATTCAGCACGAATGGTTGTAAATCCTAAAGGTGAATGAACATTGAACTGGGCATCAATACCAATGTATTGACGTTTGGTATACCCGTTTTTATTCGAAGCTGTTGAATCCACCAGGCCGGTCTGGGTAATATCGGTTGCTGCTCCGGGTGAGTAAATATATTTTGTGCCCTGAAATACATTTCCGTTATAATAGGAGATACCTCCTCCAAATTTCATTGTTTCGCTTCTATTTGCTTTTGCAAAATAAAGGTGACCAATAAAATCTTTCTTTGAGTCGAATCCCTGGTTTATGCCATTTCCGGTAAATACACCTGCGTCAAGTTTAATCCAGTCATATTTAGTGCCTTTCATGGGATTAAGTGTGATCATAGCACCCAGGTCGCGTTCGTTAGGAAAAAGATTCTGGAAAATGCGTGCCCGTTCAGGACTTTCGCGGGCACTGGATGAATAAGTGATTTCATATCCAAATGGCCGGTTGAATACACCGGCGGTAAATGTTACAACTTGTTTCCACGGATCTTTAATCGCAATATAAGCGTCTTTCAGAACAACACCTTTTTCAGTAGCATCAATCTGAAGAACATAGTGAGACAGTTCATTTTCAAATGCAAATTTAATCCTGCCACGGCGAATGGCAAATCGGTTATCAGAAGCTAAAGGAAACGCCCCGCCTGAATATGGAGTAACAGCACCGGCAGTATCGGCATGTTGCCATTGTGCCTGCATGTAACCGGAGATTTTTAGCTTTTTTAAGATGGTAAGTTCCGATTGTACACTTTCAATTTTATTGTTTAATGAATCAGCAGCTGCACTTGTAACTGAACTCTCTTGCGCATAGCCTTTGATATTGGCTAATACTAATGAGAATATTATTAAAATAGCTGATACAGGTATTCTGTAAGTCATTTTCATAGATTTCTTTTATTATTTTGAGTGCAAAGGACATATTAAGGCATTATTTCATTATTACGGTAATATTAAATAAATGTTAAGCACTTTTTATAAATCAGATAAAGTAATGATATATAAGTATATAGACTCAATACTATTGATGAATTTATTAACTTAATGTCAAATAAATGGTATATCTCTCATTTGAACAGAATTTATTAGCAACTTATGTTACTCAATGATTCTATGATTCCTCTTATTTAAAGGGAGGTAAAATGGCAAATTTTATCATGAATAATTAATATATGGTTTGGTTAATTTTCCGAAATTATTTAATCCATAATATAGTACCTTCATTTGTTTAACTGACGGCCTCTTGAAACAAGCGTGGAATCAGGCAAACATTTTGCACAAAAAAACCGCCCCTGTATGAGGCGGTTTAATATAAAAATGAATGATTAAAATTATTTAACAATCATCTTCAGGGAGTTGCTGCTTTTTCCATCTGTAATCTGCACAAAATACATGCCTTTTGGAAGTGAAGAAGCATCGTACTTAATGTCATTTGTACCTGCTGAATACTGATCCCGGGCAATTGTTGCTATTTTATGACCGATCATGTCAAATAATGAAATGGTAACATTCTTTGATTTGTCAAGATCGAGACTGATGGTTGCTTCATTTGTAACAGGATTCGGATAAATACCTGCTGAAAAGGCTTTTGAATTTTCTTTCAAACTGGTTTGCAGCCAGATTGAACCTGATTTTAGTTCTGATTCGCTTTGCAAAAGGAAGTTAGGCTGGTCAAGATTAAAAGGATCGATATACATTAATAGATCATTGGTTGCCAGGGTATCGTTACCAAAGGCCTGAGTTTTAAAGAAATCTCGCTCGAAAGAACTGGCAAAGAATGTACCCATTCCTGACATAACGCACCTTTGTATTTTCATATCTCCGTTGGTGGCATTTCCCTGAGCAGCTGTGCCATCAATAAACAAACCTGTTGGCCAGCCAGTAAACACTGAGTTATAGGTACTAAGCCTGGTGTTACGGCGAAGGTGCATTGCACGTTTGAAGTTTGAGTTTATAGCAGTTGTAATATCGTATTTAGGACCAAAAACTGACATGTTGGCCATGATAACGCTTGTGACCGGTGTGTTAGTTGAACCAGTGGCATCATTATCTGATTCGTATCCATTTGATCCTGAACCCGGATCGGCAATGTCCTTATCGCGCAAGGAGACACAAAACTGTAGCATTCCTGAAAAACCGAAATCAGTATCGAAATCATCATCCCAACCGCGGAATGCAATAAGGTGCTTGCAATTAACCACACCACCGAACCATTCGTATGAGTCGTCGCCGCTGTACGATACCTGTATATAATCAATCTGAGTGCCTTTTCCAACGCCGCCAAAGGTGAGCCCGTTAATTTCTTTGTCAGGAACGAAAGGAATACCCGGGAATTCGATACGTACAAATTTCAGGCTTCCGCTGTTATCATTATTATCAGGATTGGCTCCACCACCATAAACTGATGTCGGGCCACCTTCAATAATTGCAGTACCTCCGGCCGGATTAATGGCCGCTTTGCCGCAAAGGATAACACCACCCCAGTCGCCGTAACCACGGCTGCCTGCATCAAAGTTCGAAGTAAATACAATGGGTTTATCAAGAGTACCTTCGGCTATAAGCTTAGCTCCCATTTCAATAATGAGCGAACCCTTGGTATCTTTATCACCACGGATAACCGTACCCGGCTCAATTGTTAAGGTAGCGCCATCACGTACATAATAGAATCCTTTTATAAGGTACACTTTATCCGCTGTCCAGGTTGAATTGCTGGTTAATTCACCTTCAACTGTAACATTAGTGGCAGGATACACTGTATTCTGGCAGTCCCAGTTTGCCCAACCGGCTGTCCAGTCATCAGTAGTACCAAAAGCTCCACGGTAAGGGACCCGCTCAAAAAACGGATCGTTAATTGTGTTCTGGCTGAAGCCGGCCACTGCCAGGCAAATCAGCATAAAATTTAAGAGTAGTAATTTTTTCATCTTTTTTAGAATTTGATTTGAGGCAAAAGTAGTGTGCCGGTATTACAAGAGTGTTAAGCCAATATTAATGAAATTGAATCAAATTGTTATTGGATAAATTGTACGTATTTCTCATTATATGTATAACTGACAAGTCTTTGCTGCATTCCGATCCTGTTTATGAATGATAATATTATTTTAACATTTAGGTAATAGTAACATCGGAATTTTGTACACAATTAATATGAATAAAATATAGAAGTAGATGCAAAATAAATACGTAACATTATGGCTGTTGTT
Source organism: Bacteroidales bacterium (assembly GCA_038322655.1). Classification (GTDB taxonomy): domain Bacteria; phylum Bacteroidota; class Bacteroidia; order Bacteroidales; family UBA4417; genus UBA4417. Next base: position 33,067 of record JBBQGD010000005.1, read on the forward strand.
TTTTGCCACAACTGCATTCGCAAAGCAAACAGGGATTAAAGGAGTAATATCTGATAAAACCACCAGAGAAACACTTGTAGGAGCAACTATAGTAATACAAGGTACTACCATCGGATCAACTACCGACCTTGATGGAAATTATTCAATTTCGGGATTAGCTCCTGGAAATTATAACCTTGTCGTATCTTATATTTCTTACAAAACGCAGGTTATTGAGAAGATTAAAGTTGTGAAAGATGTAATGTTGGAACTTAATGTTGATCTGGAAGGAAATAGTGTAGCGCTCGAAGGAGTTGTTATTTCAGGAAAAAGCAAAATGGGTGGCAGTGAGATTTCCATGCTCTCGTCGATGAAAATGAGTAACCTGGTAGTAAGCGGCATTTCGAGCCAGCAGATAAACCGTTCGCAGGACCGTGATGCCTCCGAAGTTATCAGGCGCGTGCCGGGTATAACCATTATGGGCGATCGTTTTGTTATGGTAAGAGGATTAAGTCAACGATACAATACTGTTTGGCTAAACAATGCATCAACTCCAAGTTCAGAGGCTGATGTGAGAGCTTTCTCGTTCGATGTAATTCCCAGTTCAATGCTCGAAAATATATTGGTATTTAAAAGTCCAGCACCTGACTTGCCTGCTGATTTTTCGGGTGCTGCCATTAAAATTTTTACAAAAAACAATGCTGACAAAAATAGTTTTTCAATAGCATATTCCACTTCATACAGACCTGGTGTTACTTTGAAGGATTTCAGCAATTACCGCATGAGTAAATATGAATGGTTAGGATTTGACGATGGAAGCAGGGCTTTGCCTGCAGATTTTCCGGCACATCTTAATGAAGTTACCGATAAAATTGAACGCCAGCGGCTAGGAAGAGAACTGGACAAAGTATGGACACCGGCTATTAGCTCAGCAATTCCTGACCAGCGTTTTCAGTTTGGACTTACCCGCCGATTCCTGCTAGTGAAATTATCAGTAGGAACTATCAATAGTGTAACCTACAGTTATACGCAGGATGTTAATGAGGTATTTCGTGCTGATTACCAGCAATACGATAAAGTAAAGGATGTTTCGGATATCAATTATTTTTTTAATGATATGCGCAACAGGGCTACAGCAAAAATAGGGGTATTAAGCAACTGGCTGTTTGTTTTTGGTAAAAACCAGAAAATTGAATTCCGTAACCTGTATAACCACGTTGGCTACACCCAGGTGATTAACCGAAGCGGCCGCGACAACTACGGTGGGCTGACCATCCGGTCGGAAGAGCTGAGTTTTAACAGCAGGAATACCTATTCCGGTCAATTGGCGGGAGATCATAATTTCAGGAATAACCAGTCACATTTCGACTGGACCTTAGGGTATTCCTATGCCGACAGGTATCAGCCTGATTTAAAACGACTTACGAGCACTTTAGTGGAAGATCCGGATAATCAATATTATGGTCAGTATGGAGTTAACTTTTCATTCTCAGCTTCTCCTGAATTATCAGGCCGTGTTTACCAGGATCTGAAAGAGCATATTTACAATGGAAACTTTAACTTTACTGATACATTTACTATAGGCGACTTCAAGCCTGAGCTGAAAGCCGGACTTTATCTTGAAAAGAAAAACCGTGAATTCAACGCCAGGCTGATAGGCTACGCGATTGCAAATACTTCCAAATTCAACTGGGGATTACCTTATCAGCCTGTTGATGTAATTTTTGCAGATACCAATATCAATTCCACAACAGGTATCAAGCTGGATGAAACAACCAATAAAAGTGATTCCTATACGGCTTCAAATGATCTTTTGGCAACTTACCTGGCTGTGAACCTGCCTTTTACATCTAAGCTGAATTTATATACGGGTGTGCGGATGGAGAAAAATGACCAGAAGATGTACAGTTATTCAAGTGACAATGCAAGCCAGGAAGTGAATATCATTATAGATAAGACTGATTTTTTCCCATCAGCAAACCTGAGCTATAAGTTTACTGAAAAATCGCTTGCTCGTATTTCCTATGGACTTACTATCAATCGCCCGGAATTCAGAGAAATAGCTCCTTTTGCTTTTTACGATTTCGAAATGAAAAAGCTGGTGCGCGGCAATCCGGAACTCGAAAATGCAAGTATCAGCAATTACGATTTGCGGTATGAATATTATCCAAGCCCTAGCGAAACTTTTGTATTAGGCGTATTTTACAAAGACTTCAAAAAACCGATCGAAACCATAGAAATAAATTCAGGAAGCGGTAAAGATTATACCTTCCAGAATGCACTTGGAGCTACAAACTACGGTGTTGAACTTGAACTCAGGAAGTCACTCGAAAGCCTGGGTAAAAAGGATAATTTCCTCAGGTATTTAAAAAATTTCATGCTGGTAGCCAATGCTTCTTACATCAGGAGCGAGATTAAACTTGATACCTCAAAATTCTATTCAGCTGAGGTTAAACGACCTATGCAGGGCCAATCACCCTATATTGTTAATCTTGGAATGTATTACCAGGATAATAAACATGGTCTTATGGTGAGTCTGTTATATAATGTAATTGGTAAAAGAATTATTGTAGTAGGTCTTGATACGCCTGATGTGTACGAAATGCCCAGAAATGTGGTTGACCTTATGATAACAAAAAATGTAGGCAAAAATGTTCAGGTTAAAGCAGGTATCCAGGATATTCTTAACCAGAAAGTTGTTGAAAAACAGTATGTTAAATATATAAATCCCGAAGGCGCCACTGTAAACCGCGAACAGTCAACCCTTGAGTATAAACCCGGCAGTTTATTTTCGCTGGGTGTAGTTGTGAATTTTAATAAATAAACCAGGTGATTTGTGAACAAATGGCCCGACTAGTGTAATAACGAATAAGATTAAAACCTCTTTTATGAAGAAATTACTATTTAGTTCGATACTGCTGCTGACGATAACCAGCGTTTACAGCCAATCGATCGAATACAGCGAAGGCTATTATTACAAAAACGGAATGTTGTACACCGGAACATATTCTGAATACTGGCCAAATAAGAATACGAAGCTTATTCAAAATATAAGCAATGGTCTTGAAGACGGAATAACCGAAATATTTTTTGAAAATGGAAAGCTTAAAGAGCAGCGTTCATACTTCGAAGGGCAAAAACATGGTTTGTGGGCCACTTACAACGAAGCAGGCTTAAAAATTGCGGAAGCGAATTACCGCCACAATAAAAAAGACGGAATCTGGCGTATATGGGATGAAAAAGGGATGCTGCGCTATGAAATGTTTTATTCAAATGGCGTCAAAACCGGAACCTGGCGTATATGGGACGAAAAGGGTAAACTCTCCGGTGAACGGAATTATGGTATTGATTGACATATACTGATCTCCTTAAAATGCCCGCATCATCTTTAAACAAGTTATATAGATTTGAACCTTTGTTAGGCTTGAAATTAATACAATGAATCGTCTTCTTATCCTGATTTTACTTTTAGTGCTTTTTACTGTTTCATGCAAGCATGATCCAATTCTGTCTCCTGTGCCCGGAGATGTTAGTTATTTAAAAGATATTGCTCCGATCATGAAATCGCACTGTGCCTTTTCGGGTTGTCATGTTTTAAGCAATAATGTCAATTTTCCCCTTGAGAAATACAGTGACCTGATAAATTACGGACAAATAATTCCGTTTAAGCCTCCCGATAGTGATTTGTACGATGTAATTGCACGTCGTTACATGCCTCTTGGGGGCGATAAACTTTCGCTATCCGATCAGAAACTGATATACGACTGGATAGTACAAGGAGCCAGGGACAATTAAACCGATGTTCATAAATGAAGAAAGCGGAAAAGAGAACTGTTGAAAATATCCAAATGAATAGAGGAATTTACCCGGAATCTATTTATAGTATATTGTTGTCTTGCCCTCTACTATTTTGAGAACCCGATAAATTTATCCCGTCTGATGCGAATTTTGCATTACGAGATTGCGAAGCGACGAATATTGGAAATTGCTTCCCATGCGTTCGGAATAAGCTAAGTATTTAACTACAATCATCTGTCATTTATCTTTCACATCTGAAGTTGCATATCTTACTTCAGATTCAATGGAGTGAAAGAGTACTACCACCTGGCTACAGTTTGTAATCCAGGCAGGCTGGAAAAAGTACGACCCGACTTTTATGAAAATCAAACAAAAAAGAGCAGGAGCATACTATTGAATGCCCTGCTCTTTCTTCAGCTTTACGGTTTTATAAAGTTACCGTTTTCCCGTCTTTATCCAGCAATACCGGGTCGCCCAAACCAAGTTCTTTCAGTTTTTCAAATTGGGTAGCTTTATCGCCGACAATCAGAAAAATCAGTTTGTCAGGATGAATCAGTTTCTGCGAAAGCATTTTATGCTCATCGGTCGTCATTTTTGTTACAACAGCCTCACGTTGTTTGATATAATCTGTTGGAAGATTATAGATAACGATTGGAGCAAGCATATTGTTGAGCTGCTGCAGAGTCTCAAATTTCCCTGCATTGCTTTTCAATATTGCACTCTTCACCTGGTCGAGATCATCTTTCGAAATCCCTTCTGTATACTTTTTTATTTCATCCTTTACAATCTGGGTGGATTCGAAGGTTGAGTTAGCCTGAACTGCTGATGAAGCAGTGAATTCCCCTTCGTAAGAATTACCGGTAAATCCGGAACGAGCCCCGTAGGTAAATGATTTTTTCTCGCGCAATATCATATTTAATATTCCGCTGAAATCACCGCCAAGTTTATAATTTACTACCACGGCATTATAGAAATCGGGACTTGTATATGCTGGACCCGCATGCCCGGCAAAGACCTGCGATTGCTTGGCATTAGGAATATCAATAAAATAAATTCCCGGTTTGGCTGAGGCAATTCCCGAAACATCCGGAATCTTTACTTCTTTCGCTTTCCAGTCTTTTAACCCATTGAATAATGCAACTGCTTTCTGTTGTGTTACATCTCCCACTATGGTTATTTTACAAACCGTTGGTGAGAAATTATTTTCATAATATTTCTTCAGGTCGCTAAGCGTGATATTATTGACTGACTTTATCGTTCCCTCCGGATCATTTGCCAGGATATTATCGGGCCCGTAAACCAGTTTGCTGAAAACGCTCTGAGCAATAGCCGTAGGTGAAGTTTCAGTTCTTTTCAGTGATTCAATCGTCTGCTTTTTAGCCAGATCGAATTCTTTTTCATCCCATCGGGGTTCGGACAACATTTCTTTGGCAAGAGCAAAGGTTTCGTTCAGTTTGCTGGCCAGGCATCCTCCTGAGATTGTAATTGATTCGTCGTTTCCTGACACATTTATTCTTGCTCCAAGGTCCTGTATTGCTTCCTGCAGTTCTACAGGTGTTTTTGTTTTCGTTCCCTGGTTCATTAATTGTGCTGTGAGCGAACCCACTCCTACAAGCTCAGGTTTGTCAAGAAGCATTCCTCCCCGAAGGATAATTGAAAATTGAACCAATGGCAATTCACTTTGTACAATTCCATACACAGGAATTGCGTTTACAGTTTTATCTTTCCAAATATCGGGTATGGTAACAACCGGGTCGCGGCTTTTAACCGGCTCAACGGTCCTGTCAATAAGCGAAGGAATCGGCACGTAAGGCGCATTTACAATTTCCTTTTTCTTAGTGCCTTGTTTATCAATCGATTCTTCCTTCACAGCCCACAATTTTGAATCAGGCGCAGCTAAATCAGCCATACCTTTCGGTACAATGCTGGTGATAAGACAATGCTGGCCCTTGATATATTTGTTATAAACTCTCCAGACATCTGCCTTGGTTATACTCATCTGGTTATTGAAATCAGTATTCATATAATCGGGCGACCCTGCAAAAATATTATAATCGCCCAGCATCATCGCCTTTCCCAGAACGCTTGAACTTGAGTTGTAAAAGCTGTATTCGATCCCGGCTTTCTGCCGTTCTATATCTTTGTCAGTGAATCCTTCTTTTTCGAATCGCTGAAATGCTTCTTGTACGGCAGCTTCCACATCACCTAATTTTACTGTCGGGAAAGCTGTAACCGAAATATTGAATGTTCCTGTAATTTCGCTGCTACGCCCACGCGCCATTACCGAAGGGGCAAGCTTCTTTTCCTCCACGATCACTTTGTATAAAGGAGACTTTTTTGTTCCTGCAAAAATACGTCCGAAGAAATCGAGTGCATAAGCGTCTTTGGTATATTCTTCAACCGTTGGATATTCCATGGACAGACGCGGAGCATTGGCAAGATTATCTTCATTATAATATCTTATGGTTTCATTAAGTTTTACCGGCGTTTTAGGCAATGCTTCAGGAGCTGGTCCCGATTTTATTTCAGCAAAATATTTATCAATCCACTTTTTGGTTTCCTCAACATTAATATCACCCACAACAATGAGGGTTGCATTGCTTGGTGCATAATATTTGTCATGGAAATCATACACATCCTTTAATGATGCTGCAGCAAGATCATCCATTTCGCCTATTACGGTATGTCCATAAGGATGGGAAGCAGGGTACATCAGTTTGGTCGACATATACTGGCTCTGCGAATAAGGCCTGTTATCGCCCTGGCGTTTTTCATTTTGCACCACATTCTGTTGAGTTACAAATGTTTCCTGGTTTACTTTACTCATCAGGAAACCCATTCTGTCGGCTTCCATCCATAAAGCCATTTCAACAGCATTAATAGGTATAACTTCGAAATAGTTGGTTCTGTCAGTGCTGGTCGAGCCGTTTATAGTACTTGCACCTGCAGTCTGTAGCTTTTTGAACCATTGTCCCTGTGGAATGTCCTGCGATTCGTTGAACCTGAGATGCTCAAATAAATGAGCGAATCCTGTTTTGCCCTGAACTTCTCTGGCTGAACCGACGTGATAAATCACATACACCGCCGCGATCGGATCGGATTTGTCAACCTGGAGAATTACGTTCATTCCGTTGCCAAGTACATACTTTTCATAAGGAATTTTAAACTCTTTTTTCTTTTCCACGCCGAACAGTGTTATGTTAACGCACAGCGCCAGAGCAATAAGCATAATTGACTTTTTGTGTTTCATAATAAACCAATGATTTGAGTGTTAATTTATGTGATTTTTGAAGTGATTTCATTAAACTGGTACTTTCCTGACTTGAAACTGATTTCCGGTTGCTGTAGTTACTGGCAACCGGCGATTTTTAGTGCTCAAATGTACATTTTTATGTCAGGCAAACAATAAATCACTTTTTAAAAATAAGATAAATTTTAAAAATATTTGATTGATGATTTCTCAAAATTCGAACTCCTGAAATCAAATACGAAGCTAATTTCCGACTTTACAAATTTCAATCACTCATCACTTATAACTTATCACTCATAATTCATCACTCATCACTCATCACTCTTAACTCCTATTTACGCCGAATTCCTGCTTGCATTAATATTTCCATATAACGATCGCCTCACGATTTTTTCGTAGGTGCTTTTGAATTCCGATTTTTGTTCAATCTTTTGCAACGCATATTGCTGGATAACCAGCAACGGTAATACAATATGTTCCCTGATCTCAATGGAACTGCGGGTTACAGGTTCTTCTTCCATTAAAATCCTGTACCCTGAAATAAAAAGCACCATTTCTTTCGACAATTTATATTCGTCAAATAGAATATTCCAGAAATCCTTGTATTCCTCATCTTTGGCAATATAAGCTGTTAATTCAAACTGGCATTTGGATAATGACATCATGCTGTTCATTATCAATGCCTTGAAGAACGGTACCTCACGGAATAATTTAACTAATTCATCCGATCTACCTTGTTGTTTCAACGTTTGTATGGCAGTTCCGATTCCAAAGAAACCCGGGATATTTTGCTTCAGCTGGCTCCATGATCCAACAAAAGGAATGGCCCTCAGGTCTTTAAATTCAAGTGTCTTTTTGTCTCCTCTTTTGGCGGGCCTGCTGCCAATATTGGCCTGGTTGTAATACCTAAGAGTACTCTTGTTCTCAAGGTATGGGAGAAACATTTTATGATTTTTAAGAGCAGTATATTTTTCAAAACTGATGTTTGCAAGCTCTTCAATAGCATGCCGTGCTGTATCGGAAATGTTGTTTTCTTTTGCAAAGAAGGTGTTGGATAACCCGGCCGTAAGCAGTTGCTCGCAGTTGAAAATAAAATGCTCCTTTGTACCGTAAGTACTTGTGATAGTTTGTCCCTGAACGGTAAGCTGAATTTCGTGATTTGCAATTTTCTCACTCTGAGCTGCATAAAAACGATGCGTTTTACCGCCACCGCGTGCCGGAGGTCCGCCCCGGCCATCAAAGAATATGGCTTTAATTCCGTTCAGGCTGCATACTTCCGACAGATTCTCTTTCGTCTTGAAAATAGACCAGTTTGCTTTCAGGAAACCTCCGTCTTTCGTGCCGTCGGAAAAACCAAGCATCATGGTTTGTTTTTCATTCCGGTTATGTATATGCTGCCTGTACTCAGGAATATCAATGAGTTCCTGCATAATTGTGCCGGAGTTTTTCATCCCTGCCATCGATTCAAAAAGCGGAATAATGTCAAACGGAATATGCTCTTTTCCGTAACCACACCACCTGAAAAGTGCGTAAACAAAAAGTACCGAGTAAATATCCTCCGAATTACTGATCACATACCTGTTGCAGCCGTCTTCACCGTTTTTCTGCTGTATAAGCATAAGCTGGGTTATGTTAATGATGGTATCCTTAATAAGTTCATCCTCATAATTATCAGGATTAATCCGGATTTTTTTATAAAGCAGGAGTGAGGAAAGCTCTTTTTTCGTTAGCTCATCCAGACTTTTGCTTATAAGATTTGATTTCCTGAGTATTTCCTCTACTGTACTATAATGCACGCTATGGTCCTGCCTGATATCCAGGGCTGCAAAATGAGTTTTAAATATCTTTATTTTGTCTATAACACTGTCAAGATCAATGATATAAAGGCTATTGTATTGTTCAACAAGAAGAGTTTTAACTTTAAGAAGCGGATCAATAATTTCGTTGTAACTGATTGTTTTTGAAGCGTCGAACATAGTGCTATAAATCCTGGCCCTCAAATCTGCAATGATATCCTCAACTTCGCGGAATGTAAGTTTTTGCTCCAGGTCCTTAATGTCATCATAATAGCATTTCATCAATGTCATACGCAGTTCATCAGCAACTTTCATCGTAATGTCAGCAGTAACAAAAGGGTTGCCGTCCCTGTCGCCACCCGGCCAGAAACCAAGTTTTATGATATCCGGGTTGTCGAAGTTGCTGTTTTGAATGTTCTGTTTGATATGAGAGTATAATTCGCCGACGGCTTCATAATATAAGTTGCGGAGGAAATAAATTATGTTTTTAGCCTCATCAAGGGGAGTTGGTTTTTTGGTATTTATAAGGGAAGTTAATCCCAGTTGCTGTAAGATGAGATCGATGGCATTTATATTGTTATCAGTGATAAGTGCCCTTAGTTTACTTATAATATCCAATACTGAAGGAGGATAAAACTGGGTTGGATGGGCTGTAAATACTAATCGTGTACCGAAAGTAGAAAGTTTATCTGAGATATTTTCCTCTTTTTTCTTGCTGTCGATCAGGTTAAAAAAATCTTTCAGCGACAATTGAGCACTGAAATTTTCGATATCGTTAAAGGCAGCATCTTCAACACTATCGAACAGCACAATTTGTCGTTCTACAAACTGAATGACCCTGAACATAAAATCGATTTTCCCTTCTTCACTTTTTATTGATGTATGCATGCTGAAAAAAGCATCCAGGATTTCCTGCGGATCTTTACCGGATTCAAGGCCCCGTTCACATACCTGGTTCATCAACGGAATAAGCATTCCTACATTGCTGATACCCTGGTACGGAAGATTCAGGAATAAACTGTTGTAAACATTAAATTTATTCCTGACTGCTTTGTCAAATTCTTTAATTCTGCCTGGTTCACTCATGATGCTATATTATTATGGCTACTTTCTTATTTTTAATGAAATGGTGAAATTTATTTACTCCCTGTTGTTATTCAACACTTTGAATTTTGCATATCTGTTTTTTTATGTTGATCATTAAAGATAGATAAAAGACTACAATAGTAAACAACTGGAAATAAATTCTGATTTATGGTTATTATGTCAGATTCATTGAATATTGGATGAACTTAACTTTTTAATCCGTCTAATCCTGACTGATCAGGAAGAATTGTATTGAGAGAGAGAGCACGGGTTTTCGTACCCATATGCTAAATATTTGCTATCCGGTGAAATATTCACTACATTTTATTTCCAAAAGCAAAGCATGAAATAATTTCGCCGGTATATTAATAGATTCAAGTATTTCCGGTAAGTTAAATTTATAAAATGGCGTGTTATGGAAACAAACTGGCTGATTATAATTCCTGTTTTAGTTGCGGTAGCAGTAGTTGCTGTATTTCTGGTTATACAATATCAAAAAGATGAAATAGCCATGAAAAAAATTTTCACAACAACCGAAAATGATATTATGGCGTATTCCATGTGACCCGTAAAAAAATAATTAATAACACATGAAAGGAGCTGGAGAAAACTATTATAGAAGAAGATGAATTATCAATCAAGGAAGTCTCAGAAGACGAAAATGATTCCATCGTATAGATAAAATGTTTTTCACCACTTTCTTTTAGTGTAAAAAGGGTCCTGTTTTCATAACAGGAAAACCCGCTGTCGTCACTCCTGATTATGTACGTTTATGAACTGAATGTTCGTTTTTACTTTGAACACTCTTCAACAAAGACCAATAAAAAAAGCTGCACCAAAAGGTACAGCTTTGACTTTATATAGGGACAATAAAACTTTAACGTACTGAATTTAATTTGATATCAATTACTTCCTTTTGGCCCGGATTGATTTTTACATTTTCTACCAGGCTGTTTTTGTAAGAGATCAGTGATAATATCAGATTGTAATTACCCGGATCAACACCATCCAGTGCGAAGTTGCCATCCAGGTCACTATATGCTTTTATATTGGTTCCTTCAACGGTTACGGTAACACCTACAAGCGATTCGCCTGTTAAGTTATCAATTACCTTGCCTGTTATAGTTGCTTTTGCACTGGCTGATACTACAGGAGCATCTCCGGTTGCAAATACATTGTTGTTTATTACCAGGACAATTCCGATTATGGCGATGATCATTAATCTTCTCATAGATCTGCTATTTTTTTATTATGCAAAAATAGCCTGAGATTGTTACCTCAATATTACACCTATGTTAAATCAGTGTTAAGCCTTCCGCCTTTAATAGTTTGATTGAAAATATCTTTCTTCACCTACACTTGATAATCTTCCATGTCAGGGGGGGAGAATGGGAGAGGGGTGACAAGGCGAAAGTAAGAATTTACCTGGTTTTCTGACCTTCGACTTAGTCCTTCATATCTCCTTATGGCAAATTAAGTCATAATTTCAGTGTAGGTTAGGATTTAAACTATCTGCAAATGTTTTCGTTTCAAAATCAATACGCCTAAAGTCCCATCCTCTTTATAAGTTCCTGTACAAATACAATATCTTTTTTAAGTTTTTCCTGCTCCTGGATTATAAAAGGTGTTTTGTCGAGCCGGCCAATCACAGCTTCCATCTCTTTTTTATCAGCATAGATCATCTGCCTGAAAGGATTTTCGTAATCTTTTTGCCGCGATTGCTTTATTTCATCCTGCAGATGCTTCCTGAAATCAAGGTACCAGACAAGCATTTCTTTCAGAGATTTGGTATCAAATGTCTGCGCAGCGTATATTTCCTGCAGCGAGGCAATAGCATGACTGAGTTTCTGACCAGCATAGGCTTTGCCCTGTGCAACAAAAAATTCATGTACCTGCTGCCAGCTGATAATTTCGTACGAAACAATCTTTTCTTTCATCCGGGTAAGTTCAGTAGTCGGGATCATTTGTCCGCCTATATTTTCGAATGCCTGCCTGGTAACAGGCTCAGAGATAAATCCAAGTAGTTCTGTTGCCTTGATTCCTGTGTTTTCCCGGCAATGATCAATTATCAGTTCGAGCGCATAGTAAATAATGTAATCACGATATGTTTGATTTGCATCGGCGGGCTTCAGAATTTTTACTATCCTGTTGCTGTTTTCAAATGAATGGCTGTCGAGGGTTAAAGATTTGGGGTTATCAGTTTTACTGCCCAGGTATTCTTTGCCAAAACCGCGGTAATCGGTTTCGTTAAATGTTTTCCCGGGATGGTTTACTGAACAGAATTGCTTCCCTGCATAGATTTCAAGCAGTTTCAATGATTCGAACATCGAATTTACTGTATCGGGAGCCAGGTAATGCGATTCCAGGAACTGGGTTCTTTCGCTTCGTTTGTCGCGGGCTTTGCATTTCCATGCATTGCGCTCCAGGGCATACTGGTTGTACATCATCCAGTAGGCAGGCATGATAAGAAGTTCGTTATTTGAAACATCGTTGCTTACAAGCGCAAAAGGGAAGGGAATATCCAGTTCCGAAGGGTAATCGGCTTTGGTTAAAATGGTGAAAGGGGCGAAGCGCGAATTATGCTTCAAGCTGGTACACAATGCCGGCCAGAATCCCCGGCCTGCAACTATTTCGCCGTCGGCACCACGGCTGTTATGGTTCGATCCAATGGTTGCTCCGGCTGCAATATTGCTTTGCCCTTCAATAGTGGCGGCAATCAGGAACGAGTTGTTGTGATGCTGTTCATGTGCCGGGAAAATAAGGGAGTTTAGTACCTCGCAGCACGAAATGGTGGAATTATCCCCTAAAAATGAGTTGATCAGCCGGGCGCCGTATTTTAGTTGCGAGTTGGATCCCAGCATAAACCGCACGGCTTTAACCCCGTAAAAAAGTCGGCATCCTTTGCCAATAATCCCGTTTACCAGTTCGCATCCTTCACCGATCTGGGTAATAGCTTCCGGCGCCGAATTTATTGTCAGGTTTTTTAACTTGTTGGCTCCTTTAACATAAGCATCCGAACCGATTTTAACATCTTTGATAATTCGGGTATTTTTTATCACGGTGCGATCGCCTATGGTTCCGTAATGCCCGCGCAGGTTGTCGAATTTCTTCTCTGTCATTTCGCGGTAGCGGCGCTGCAACTCCTCGTTTTGCCTGTCGTGGCTCCATAACCATGCATCACCCGGCAGCATGCCATCAAAAGGAAGCACGGCACGTCCCCCGTTTTCGTTACATATTTCCATCCAAACCCGCACATCTTCAGTTTCGCCTTCGGTAAGTATTCCGTTACCGAATTTTGCATGGCTGGATGTCGACAATTCGTTTACATTGGTGATAATCACCTCATCACCGATAATGTAATACGACATATAATTCACATTATCCACCACTACATTGTCGCCGAAATCGCAATTGATAATAGTGCTGTTGTATAAACCGACAGGCATCCGCAGGTCGTTAAATTCGAGGTAAAAGGATTCGAGTTTCCCTATGCGCACCAGCCCGAAAAATTTGCAGTTTTTAACCAGGTCGGGGTTAAAAGCATCCGAAACCATCAAGGTATTCCAGTTATCGCAGGTATTGCGGTTCCGTACCAATACTTCAATTTCGTGTGCATTCAGCTGCCTGTAGCGCCCGCTGTCAGGATTTTGCAGGTAACGGAGATAGTATTCATCTTTTCCCTGCGGGATATATTCGGCTGGTATAAAATTGTGGCCCAGCGTATTAAGCGGTTCTTTACGGATATCGTTCATTCCTACTGATTTAAAAGTTAAAATTATTGAAATGCGCGGGTTATCCGTTATAGTTTTTAAACTATTTTCAAATTAGTTTGTAAATGGAAGAAAATGAGGGGAATAGGAGGGTGTGGTTTAAGAACATCTATGCTCTCGAAGGATGATGTTTGCAAGTAAAGTTGTTTATTCCATCACGTGCAGGAATGTTTCTCCTGATAAAGCTACAACCACCACTCACAATAATGTGATAAATTGATTTATCATATATTTACATGATATTTCAAATTATCATGCAATTAAGTGATATCTTTGGGGAGTAAAAACAAAGTATATGATAAGTGTGATAACCGGCGATATTATTAATTCGCGCAAAACGCCCCCGGAAAACTGGCTGGGGCTAATGAAAAACGAACTGAACTCCTATGGCAGCAGCCCTGCAAGCTGGGAAACCTATGGCGGTGATACGTTTCAGTTCAGGGTTGATGATCCGCACAAAGCGCTGCTGGCTGCTATAAAGCTGAAAGCGGCAGTAAAAATGGTGAAATCCCTCGATGTAAGGCTCGCCATAGGTATTGGCGATATTACGTACCAGAGCGAAAGGATAACAGAATGCAACGGCCCGGCTTTTATATTTTCGGGCGAAAAATTCGCCAGGCTCAAAAAAGAAAAACAAACACTGGCAGTAAAAACTGCCTGGCCTGAATTCGACAGAACTATGAACCTCTGCCTCAGGCTCAGCATGATTTTTATGGACAAATGGTCGTTGAAATCAGCCGAAATGATCTATCTCCGGCTATGCAATCCCCAGGCTTCGCAGGAAGAACTGGGGCAGTTGCTGGGCAACCTCCGACAGAATGCGGTAAGTACCCGCCTTTCGAGGACACATTACGAGGAATTGAAAGATTTGAACGACTTGTACCAGGAAAAATTAATACAATTGCTATGATACTTTTAATAAAACTTTTGTTGGCACATCTGTTGGGTGACTTTCTGTTCCAACCCGATAAGTGGGTAAAAGCCAAAGGGAAAAAGAAACTGGGTGCATGGCAGCTATACCTGCATACACTTATCCATTTTACACTTATAATGTTGCTTGTAGCCGATTTCACTTTCTGGAATTGGGCAGCATTACTGGCGCTGGCCCACCTGCTTATAGATGTTATAAAACTATATTCGATGAAAAATACCCGCCAAAGGTCGTATTTCTTTATTGATCAGGCCGCTCATATGTTGGTGATCACAGGCATCTGGCTATTATATCTGTTTTACGCCGGCAAAGCATTCCCCATGCAAAACCTGCAATCCGGTCATTTGCTTTTGATTGTCACAGCAGTCTATGCTCTCACAAGCCCAACTTCGATAGCTATAAAATTCTTTATCTCAAAATGGACACCTCATACATTAACTGATGTTGACGAATCACTTCTGGAAGCCGGAAAAACCATAGGAATACTGGAAAGGCTTTTTGTTTTCGTTTTTGTACTATCAGGTCATTGGGAAGCTATTGGATTTCTGCTGGCGGCAAAATCAATTTTCCGCTTTGGTGATCTTAAGGAGTCGAAAGAACGCAAACTTACCGAATATGTGCTGATTGGCACTTTGGTAAGTTTTGGGATTGCAATGGCGGCAGGCATTTTATTAAATAAATTGCTGATGTGGAACCTTGCATTACTGTAATAAATCATTTCGATAACCCGGGTCTGTACTGGTTCTTCCCCCCCGCTACCGCGCGAATCCTTCCTAAAATCCGCATGTCTCATAAATTGATAAAATTCCTATTTCGTCAAGCAGCTTTTAAAGTTTACAAAAATGTTCTAGCCAGAAATAATTTCATCTTTGTTGAAATTCTGAACGTTTTTATAGGGTAATTCGGTTGATTTTTTACTTAAAGGATGTTCCTCTTCCATTATAGCTGAGCTATTTAAGTTGATTTATCAAAAATCTAAGTAGTATTCTATGTTATGAATTGTATTTTACCATATAGTCTCAACTT